>CAZPTO010000274.1:0-5319 GCA_964589155.1 uncultured Bacteroidaceae bacterium
AATGCTGACCCTTGCCGAATACCTGGAGGACTATGCCCCGGCTCCGACCAGGGCGGCGGGGTATAAACTGATCAATCAGCAATTGAAGGAGTATGATGACGAGCGCTTCAGATCTGCACTCGTGGAACGGCTTGACCGTGTAAAAGCAGGAGAAAGGGATCTGTATTTTTAACGGTGATCATCGGTTCAGCCAGTTGACTCCAACCCTTGCAGGGGTGTTACATACTATGAGGTGCCTTTTTTATTCCAACTTTATTGGCCCGTTATTATTTATTTTTCCAACAAGTTGTACATTTGGCTAAAAAAGAATAAATGGCCTCATCCTCTGCAAAATCATTTGGCACAGCACCCGTTTTCTTTACAGCGATTTCCACCATCCTCGGGGCAATCTTATTCCTGCGTTTCGGATACGCTGTCGGCACAGTTGGTTTCTGGGGAGTGATCCTGATCATTCTTCTTGGACACCTGGTGACGATCCCCACAGCACTTGCCATCTCAGAACTGGCCACTAACAAACGGGTTGAGGGAGGGGGAGAATATTTTATTATCAGCCGTTCATTCGGCTTGAATATAGGGGCAACCATTGGATTTGCCCTGTATCTTTCCCAGGCCATCAGCGTGGCGTTCTATGTCATCGCATTTACCGAGGCTTTTGGATTTTTCTTCAACTGGGTAGGAGAGCGGTTTGATATGTACCTGCCAAGACAGGTGATCAGCTTGCCTGCCATGTTTGCCCTCGCTGCCCTTATCCTGAAGAAGGGCGCCAATATGGGTGTGAAAATGCTTTATATCGTTGTGGTGATCCTTTTTGTGTCCCTGGTTCTGTTCTTCCTGGGGAAGACGGACCACAGCATGCAGCAGAATTTTTCACTGTTTGACATGGAAGCCAGGAACCTGGATAATTTTTTCCTGGTCTTTGCCATCGTATTTCCAGCCTTTACAGGGATGACCGCCGGTGTGGGTTTATCAGGAGATCTGAAAAATCCGTCCAAATCCATCCCGCTTGGAACCACACTTGGGACCGTTTCAGGAATGATCATCTACTTTTTCATTGTATATAAACTGGCTTCCTCAGCAAGTATTGAGGATCTTACGGAGAACCAGCTGATCATGGCAAAAATTGCACTGGGTGGCAGCTTTGTCATCCCGCTTGGACTTGCAGCTTCCACGATTTCCTCAGCCATTGGATCAGTGCTGGTGGCTCCGCGGACATTGCAGGCATTGGCTGGCGACCGGTCTTTTCCTTCTCGTAAGATGAATGCCTTCCTTGCAAGGGGCAGGGGTGAGACCAATGAACCTTACAATGCAACATTGGTAACTGTGGCCATCGCCTTGATATTCGTTGGTCTCGGGAATGTTGATTCCGTTGCCACGATCATCTCAATGTTCTTCATGGTGACTTATGGTTCCTTGTGCCTGATCTCCTTTCTCTACCACTTTGGAGCATCCCCTTCATACCGGCCCAGCTTCCGGTCACGCTGGTACATCTCTCTTGTAGGATTTCTGGCAGCTGTCTGGGTGATGTTCCGGATCAATTCATTGTATGCCCTGCTAGCAATTATCCTGATCGTGCTGCTTTATATCTATATCAGCAATTATCATAAAGGACGAAAAGGCCTGGTGTCGATCTTCACTAATGCCCTGATGCAGATCAACCGTGGACTGCAGGTCTACCTGCAACAAAGCAGGAAGTCCAGGGGACAGCAGCAGGAGTGGCGGCCCAGTGCTGTTTGTATTTCAAAAGACTCGTTTGACCGGCAGGAGGCGTTCCAGTTGCTCAACTGGATCAGTCACAGGTTCGGATTCGGAACCTATATACACCTGATCGAGGATTATTATTCCCGATCCGTTCACAAGGAGGCCCAGGTGCTGCTAAAAAAACTGATTGAGCAATACAAGGGAATGGGAAGTCATGTGTATATCGACACACTTATTTCGCCTTCATATACCTCTGCAATCGCACAGACCATTCAGCTTCCCGGGATATCGGGGATGGAGAATAATATGCTGATCCTTGAATACAGCAAGAAAGATCCGGTCAACCTTACCAGTATCATCGATAACTATTCGCTGATCAATGCCGGGAATTTTGATGTCTGTATCCTCGGCAGTTCCACACGCCCCTTGAACTATAAGCTCGGGATAGACGTCTGGCTCAGAACCCTGGATCATGACAATTCGCACCTGATGATCCTTTTGAGTTTCATCATCCAGGGACACCCGGACTGGAAGAGAGGAAAGATTCGGATCTTCGAGATATGTAAAAAAGGAGAGCGACAGGAAGCCAGGAAAGGGATGGAGGAACTTGTAAAAGCAGGAAGACTCCCCATAACGACAAAAAATATTCAGATTATTGAGGGCAGTGAAGAGAAGGATTTTAAGGAAGAGGTTGTTGGCAGATCAGAGAATGCGGCCCTGACAATCATTGGTTTCACCGGTGAACTGCTTAAGTTCAAAGGTAAGGCGCTCTTTGAAGGGTACGAAAAACTGGGTCATGTACTATTTGTAAATGCCTCGGAGCGAAAACAGATAGAATAGTAATCATGTCAATGCAGCAATATCTCATGCTGAATATGCGATTGTACCTTTCCTTTCAGACGATAAGCGGACGGTTATGCTAGCTGCACGCACCTGCTGATAAACACTCAGGAGCCACACCTGGCCGCAATCCAGTCCCCCACATCGCTGGTACTATAGGCCTTTCCTTCAGCGATATCCTCTGTTACGATGCCCTCATCCATTGAAAGGGCTACGGCATCACGCACTGTTTGAGCCTCTGCTGTGAGATCAAGTCCATCAAGAAGCATGGCTGCAGAAAGAATGGTGGCAAGTGGATTCGCGATATTCTTGCCGGCGGCCTGCGGGTAGGAGCCGTGAATCGGTTCATAAACAGAGGTGTGTATGCCAACAGATGCTGAAGGCAGTAATCCGAGTGATCCGGTGATCACGCTGGCTTCATCAGAAAGGATATCTCCAAACATGTTTTCCGTAACCATCACATCGAATTTCTTCGGCCATTGAATGATCTGCATGGCAGCATTGTCCACGAACATGTAATCCACTTCAACATCCTTATTTTGAGGCACCATCTCCTGCACGGTCTCGCGCCAGAGTCGCGAAGATGCCAGTACGTTTGCTTTATCGACCACAGTCAGCCGATGGCTGCGTTTCCTGGCGTAGTCATAGGCAAGGTTTACAATGCGCCTCACTTCATCTTTTGTGTAAATACAAGTATCATAGGCCTTTTCACCGTCTTCCGTCCTGCCGCGGGGCTCACCAAAATAAATGCCACCGGTCAGTTCCCTGATCACTACGAAATCAGCACCCTCCACAAGGTCCTTCCTCAATGGTGATTTGTGAATCAGCGAGGGAAATGTGGCCACTGGCCGGATATTGGCATACAAACCAAGTTTCTTTCGCATGGCCAGCAGGCCCTGTTCGGGCCGTACCTTCGCCTTTGGATCGTTGTCATATTTTGGGTCCCCGATGGCGCCAAACATTACTGCATCCGAATCCATGCATATCGCATGTGTCTCGTCAGGGTAGGGATTGCCTGTTTGGTCAATTGCTGAAGCACCCACCGGGGCCTCCGTAAAAGCAAATTCATGTTCGTGTTTAATTGCAATGGCCTGTAAAACTTTTATGGCCTGTTCCACGATCTCTGGTCCGATGCCATCTCCGGGCAATACTGCGATCTTAAATTTCATCTATATAAATCCTAGATTAATGAGTTGATATTATTTAGCTATTATAATTATTTATACACTTTCTGGCTTGTCACCTTATCTGTCATGTTCTTAAGCACAGGCACAGGCTAAGGGAGCTTATCCCTGATCTATCCACTGCCTTTTATCCGCCATTGATTACATTTAGCATGCGTGTTGTACATTTTATGGCCGCGACGGTCTGGTCTGAGTCCAGTCCCCTGGTCCTGAATGTTTTACCTTCATGATTCCAGGTGATGCTACACAAAACGAGTGCATCTGTTTTACCCCCGGGAGGAATGGTAACGTTGTAGTCAACAAGCAGCGGGTGCTTCTTGCCAAGCTTATCATAAATCTTCCAGAGCGCTTTCATGAATGCGTCATACTGACCATCACCGCTGGCTGTTGCCTCGTATACTTCCTTGTTGATCTCTATACTCAGCGTGGCCATCGAACGAAGTCCCGCTGCCACGGAGAGTGAGTAGTTCCGGATTTTGATCTTTTCATTGACACGCTGACCCCGAAGTACGTCCGAGATAATGTATGGCAAGTCATCCTGTGTGACCACCTCTTTCTTGTCTCCCAGTTCAATGACCCGCCTGGTCACCTTTTTCATGTCCTCTTTTGAGAGTTCAATACCCAGTTCTTCGAGGTTTTTCATGATGCTGGCCTTTCCTGACATCTTACCCAGTGCATAGGCGCGTTTTCTGCCAAACCGTTCAGGAAGCAGGTCGTTGAAATAGAGATTGTCCTTCTGGTCTCCGTCAGCATGGATGCCGCTGGTCTGGGTGAAAACATTCTCACCGATAAGCGGCTTGTTTTCGGGGATCCGCACCCCGGAAAAGGTTTCGATAAACTTGCTGACGGAGTATAATTTTTTTGTGTCTACAGACATTTCATATTTGAAATGGTCCTCCACGATCCCGATCACACTTGAGAGCGGAACATTGCCAGCCCGCTCCCCGAGGCCATTCACGGTTGTATGGATCCCTTCGATTCCGGCACTGATAGCGGAATAAACATTGGCCGTTGCAAGGTCATAGTCGTTGTGTGCATGAAAATCGAAAAGCAGGTCAGGATACCGTTTTTTCATGTCCAGGCAGAATTCATAAGTTTCCTGGTGGTTGAGGATTCCCAATGTATCCGGGAGCATGAAACGCTGAATAGACTCATCCTTTAGATGGTCCAGCATGAAATACATGTAGTCTTTGGAATGCCGCATTCCATTCGACCAGTCCTCAAAATATATATTGGTACTGATCCCTTTTTCCCGTGCCCTTTTCAACGAATCCTTGATGCCGGCCAGGTGCTCCTCCCTGGTTTTTCGGAGCTGGTTCTCACAATGATTTAATGAGCCCTTTGTCAGCAGGTTGATCACCTTTCCGCCTGCATTTTTGATCCAGTCCAGCGAGGCATCCCCATCCACGAAACCGAGTACTTCCACCCGGTCGAGATACCCATGCTCGTTTGCCCAGCGGAAGATCTCATGCGCTCCCTGGTACTCTCCCTCTGATACCCGGGCAGAGGCAACTTCAATCCTGTCTACTTTCAACTCTTCAAGCAAAAGTCTTGCCATGTTCAGCTTTTCACCTGCCGTGAACGACACGCCGGAAGT
>CAZPTO010000275.1:0-5296 GCA_964589155.1 uncultured Bacteroidaceae bacterium
CAGGGTAATGGGATTGATGGAATAGATCATTCGCGGACTGAGCGATAGTCCTGCCCGCAGAAGCATGATGATCTCCTTCTTACCCTGATGATCCAGGTCGGCAGTCCGGATATCCACCAGGCGCATGTTATTTTGTATAGCAGTGGGATTGGTTGTTGCAATGTAATGATCTGTAATAAAATGACCATCGCTGCCCGTAATCTCAATTCCATTTAAAAGCAGGGAATCATTGCGAACGCTGACCAGGTATAGTTCAGCCGCACCATCAAGGTCCATATCACTCACGAGGTAGGAGGGCTGTGAATTCAGCAGGCTTCCTGAAACATGATATACCTCGACGAAAGCTTCATCCTCGTCGAATACCTCCACCACATCCACACCTGAATAACGGGTAAAAACCAGGTGTTCCGACCTTCCGTCGAGATCGAGATCGCAATAATGCTGCGCCCGGTTAAAATCTTTGTAGTCTGCCAGGTAACTGATCTTGTATGGTAAAAGGTTCAGTGCTCCGGATTGTATCACAAGGAAAAATGAAAAACCGGCAAGGACTGCAATGATCAGGAAGGCAACAATATTGTTACTATAGAGTCTGAGAAAAGAGGTGCGCAAAAGCATGCACCAAATTAACAATCGGGATGCAGATATCAAAGTTTTTCTATTCCACACGGGGCAGAATGGCGTCCTCCAGGTGTTGCAGGTCCATCACAGTACCCTTTTTAATCACTGCCAGCAGGTCAAACCGCACCGGGAGCCGCACCTGGTACTGGTACAGGTAATGTTCCGAGGCTTCAAGGATCAGGCGTTCTTTCGACAGCGACAGGAGATCCTCCGGGGGTGAAAATCCAGCCTGTACCCTGGCCTTTACTTCCGCCACAATGAGCACCCTTCCGTCGGTGCAGACAATATCCAGCTCCTTATGTCCATAACGCCAGTTGCGATGAAGAATACAATATCCCCTGGAAACCAGGTACCTGGCAGCAAAATCTTCTGCCGCGGCACCAAAATCATGTGATTCAGCCATATGTTCTTATTTGGTCAGTACATCTGCAGGGTAGTGGAACCCTGCCTGATGGTTAATGTGCTGACCCGGCCAAATATCAGTGGGAAATTGGTTTTTTTATGTCCGGCGGGAAAGCCGAACATAGCAGGTACTTTGTATTTATACGCTTTTTCAGCAATGATCTCCAGTGCCTCATTTCCGAAAGGCTGCTTATTGTCATGCATATCCGAAAAATCGCCGATCACCATTCCTGAAATTTTCCTGAATATGTCACGTAATTCAAAATTAGTCATCATTCGATCAATATGATACAGGTACTCGTCAAGATCCTCCAGGAACAGGATGCTGCCCTCATAATCCGGTTCATAGCGGGTTCCCGCAATTGAATACAGTACCGAGAGGTTCCCCCCGGTGAGCCTTCCGCTTACCTCTCCGGGAAGATCCAGGGAGTGGCCCGGTAATCGATAAGCCTTTTGTTCGCCCCTGAGCATTTCCAAAAGATGATCAAAAGATTGTTCATCCTGGGGTGCTGCCATCACTTTGGAGAATGGCATCACCCCATGCAGGGTCTCCATAAATTTACCAAGGGCTGCGTGCAATGCGGTGACATCGCTGAACCCGACCATCCACTTTGGGTTTTCCCTGACCAGCTCCCAATCCATCCCTGGCAATAGCTGTGCAGCCCCGTATCCTCCCCGTGCAGCAAACACTGCTTTCACCTGGCGGTCCATAAATACCTGTTGGATATCACACAGGCGTGCCTCCACGGAACCTGAGAATTGCCTGTCGGAACCGTACAGGTTGTCTGCCTCCACCACCCGGTAGCCTTCGCGCTGCATCAACGCTATAAAGGGAGCAATTTCCCCAGGGTATACCCGCCGGGCCGGTGCAATGATGCCCACAGCATCACCATTGGTCAGGTAAGGGGGTGTGATCTTGTTGCTCATACCTGCGAAGGTAAACATAATGTACAATCCCTCTGTCCGAATCATTTATTATCTTTGCGCAAACCATTAAAATTCCAACCCCTGGAACCCTCGTAACTGAGCATTGATTTTTCAGCGGTCCAAAACCTAATAAAGAAAGAGAATAGTGAAAAAAACATTCAAGCGAATCCTGGTTACTTCTGCACTTCCCTATGCCAACGGCCCGATCCACCTCGGTCACCTCGCAGGCGTGTATGTGCCTTCTGACATATATACCCGCTACCAGCGACTCCGTGGCAGGGATATCATTCACGTTTGCGGATCAGATGAACACGGTGTACCCATTACCCTGAAGGCTCGCAATGAAGGCGTAAGTCCGCAGGATATCGTTGACAGGTACCATGCCATCAACAAGCAGGCGTTCGAGGAGTTCGGGATCGCCTTCGACATCTATTCCAGGACCTCCAACAAAGTGCATTATGAAACGGCTTCTGATTTTTTCAAAAAACTCTACGATACAGGAAAATTCATCGAGAAGACCACTGAACAGTATTACGACGAGGCGGCAGCCACTTTCCTGGCGGATCGCTACATCACCGGTACCTGTCCGCATTGTGGCAATTCGGGTGCCTATGGCGACCAATGCGAACAGTGCGGGACCTCGCTGAGCCCGACGGACCTGATTGATCCCACTTCCAGGCTCAGTGGAAGCAAACCGGTGGTGAAAGAAACCAAACACTGGTACCTGCCGCTGGACCAGTACGAACCCTGGCTGAAGCAGTGGATCCTGGAAGAACACAAAGAATGGAAACCCAATGTGTACGGACAGTGCAAGTCATGGATCGACCAGGGGCTGAACCCCAGGGCGGTGAGCCGCGACCTGGACTGGGGCGTGCCTGTGCCGGTGGAAGGGGCCGACGGCAAAGTGCTGTATGTTTGGTTTGATGCACCGATCGGGTACATCTCAGCCACCAGGGAACTCACCGACGACTGGGAGAAATACTGGAAAGACGAGGAGACGCGGATGGTCCATTTCATCGGAAAGGACAACATCGTCTTTCACTGCATCATCTTCCCCACCATGCTTAAATCGGAAGGGACCTTTATTCTTCCCGACAATGTCCCGGCAAATGAGTTCCTGAACCTGGAAAACGAAAAGATATCCACATCCAGGAACTGGGCCGTCTGGCTGCATGAGTACCTGGAAGATTTTCCGGGCAAACAGGATGTATTGCGTTATGTACTCTGCGCCAATGCCCCCGAAGCAAAAGACAATGACTTTACCTGGAAGGATTTCCAGAACAGGAACAACAACGAACTGGTTGCCATCCTGGGTAACTTCGTCAACCGTGCCCTGGTGCTCACCAATAAATATTACGACGGGAAGGTACCGGCGCGTGCTGCACTCAGTGATGATGATAAAAAAGTACTGAAAGAGATCGGCAGGATCGCCGGATCGGTTGAGCAAAGCCTGGAGCATTTCAGGTTCCGCGAGGCGGTGAAGTTTGCCATGGACCTGGCACGCCTGGGAAACAAATACCTGGCCGATACGGAACCATGGAAAGTGATCAAGACCGATCCCGAACGGGTGCAAACCATCCTCAACATTGCACTGCAAATTACCGCCAACCTGGCGATCCTGCTGGAGCCCTTCCTGCCTTTCTCAATGGAAAAGCTGCGAACCTTCATCAACCTCTTCGATGCCGGGTGGGATACACGTGGAAGTGCCGACCTGCTGAAACCAGGTCACCAGTTGCAAAAACCTGAATTACTATTTGAAAAGATCGAAGAAGAAGCCATTCAACTTCAACTGGACAAACTGCACAGCAGCAAGCTGAACGGCGAATCCGTACAGAAAATATCACCACAGAAAGCAGAGATCACCTTCGACGATTTCACGAAGATGGATATTCGTACTGCCACCATCCTGGAGGCAGCAAAAGTGCCGAAGACCAATAAACTGATCAAAATGCGCGTGGACACCGGGATCGATCAACGCACCATTGTTTCGGGCATTGCTGAATATTACGATCCGGAACAACTGCCTGGGAAGAAGGTCTGCGTGCTTGTCAACCTGGCAACCAGGAAGATCAAAGGCATTGAATCCCAGGGAATGATCCTGCTGTCTGAGAACAGCGACGGTCAGCTCTATTTCGTAGAACCGGGCGAGGATGCCCACAACGGCGCAGAAGTGAATTAAGCCGGCGGCCTTTACCTGGTCAGCAACCAGGCATTCACCAACCGTTCATCCTTTTTAAGGCCAGGAAGTGCATTCAGCGCCTCCTGCTTGGTGGCGAAAGATTTTACAGAAACCCTGTACAACCTGTCCTCGGTCAGAATGATCTCCGCAGGATACCCTGAAGCTTTTAGCGCATCCACCAGCTCTGTGGCATTTCCAAGATTCTGAAAGCTGCCCCCGATAATAAAATAATTGTTTTCCCGGACTGGCGGCTGCACCGGTCCTTCTTCAATCGCTTCATCCTCCTGCAAAGATTCCCTGGCTGCAGCATCCAGATCGCCCTGTACATCTGTCTCCGCTCCTTGCTGCTGTCCTGCATCCTGAACCGGTTGTTCAGCATCATCACTGCCCGGCGCTGTATCCCTGATGATAATCCCGTCTTTCCCAACCTCCAGCCCATTGCCACTGGGGATCAGCAGGATCAGGGCCAGCACGACAATCAGAGATCCTGCCACGATCCAGATCACCCGCCATTTGTTGACCGGCTGACGTTCTATTTTTCTTTTCTCACTGGCTTTTGCGACCCCGGGTTGACGCCATGAAGTAGCTTGTCCCTTTCTTGTCCCGGGGGCGCCAGCTGCTTCTGCAGGTTGCTGTTCAGAAGTATTCTCCTTCTGCTCCACACGCTCCGCTCCCTCACCAGATGATGTTGCTCCTTTTGTGACCCCTGTACCGCCTTCCTCTCCCGGGACTGCTGCTTTTGCTTCTCCCTGCGTCTCCGGTGTTTCCTGCGCTTCCTCATTCTCCAACTCCAGCAGATCAAGCGACGACAATCCAAACAGCGCGGGATCAATTACCCAGTTGGGATCCTTAGCAAATTGGATCCTGTCGTCATCATCCCTGGAAAACGTACCCACTCCCTCCAGGTTGTAGGATTCTCCTTTATCGAGTTTGAACTTGATCGCACCCACCAATTCAAGTACCTGTTGCCTGGCCTCTTCATGGTCCAGCTGCTCACCTGCTGCATATTCATCGGCCAGCTTACCATCGTCTTTCGGATGCGTGGCATCGAACCTGACAACAGCACCGGGGGGATCTATCTTTCCATCCTCCCGTTGCGTACCTTTTGAATCAGTGATCTTCAGGCTTCCGAACCCGGGTAAAACGACCGCTTCTTTTCGCGATAAAATT
>CAZPTO010000276.1:0-5293 GCA_964589155.1 uncultured Bacteroidaceae bacterium
TGGCAATACCTGATATGCCCTTGCTTTTTTACCTCAATGCCATGATCGTCAAAGCGTTCATGTTTCTTTTTCCCGGTTCTGATGCGGAAAGCATGATCATTATCGTTTCAAAGCTTATCGATACGGTTGGATTTCCATTTTTACTTTATCCTTTATTCCTGATCCAGAGGAATGTCATTCGAAACAAGTTCCCGACTCTATTCCTGCTGGCGATAGCTGCATTTTCGGTCCTTTCATACGCACCCCTTGATCTTGCCTGCGATGCACAAAAGAATTCGCTGGGACTGGTTTTCATGACATTTTTCTTCTATTTTTTTCTGCGTTTCGTGGAGCACCGCATGAGAAAGTACTTAGCATTTGCCATGCTGGCATTGGTGTTTACAGCACTTACCCATTTTGGAGTGTTTTTCATAACTCTGTGTTTTCTTGTGATCGCAATGGTCGTCTACTTCCGATGGAGGGCTGCTTTGCCCGTAATTGGTGTTTTTGCAACCGGGATGCTGCTGGTTGCGGTCTTTGATCCAGGCAGGGCACTGTCGATGGTGACGTTCTGGCAAGAGGCATTCAGCATATTTATCAGTCCCAGGCTGATGTATTATCCGTTCGGCGTATTAAATTTTGGTTTCTCGTTCCTGCTGGCCTGGTTCATGATCCGGGTGCTAAGCAAGAGAAGATCAGAAATGAAGCAAGGTAAAAGAAATGTTTTGCTGGTATTATTGTTCTTCATTATCATACTCGCATTCCCTTTTTATGGATTCGAATATGGAAGGCGGCTGGGACTGATGCTTTTTATACCCCAATCGCTGGCGTTACTTTTTCTTTATCCCTGTTTCAGCAAACGTGCTGTAGTGGTGATCTCCTGTGTTCTGTTGGGTGTCGTTGTCCTGTCAGTATCATTACGCCTCATCCATCCCAAGCCGATGGCCATTTCCAGGGAATCCTATGCGGACATGCAGCAGTTGAAAAGCGAAATCGAAGATCCCGGGAGCACGATCATATTTGCCCGTCATGGCCTGGAATGGTGGGTTGCCTGGGAACACCATGTGAGGATCGCTTCTCCGCATATTAAAATTGACGATGCGCTTAGGAAAAAGTATGACAACATCTTTTTTCTTATACAGAAGAAGGGCGAGAACCTGATCTACCCGGGGCAGGCCAGCATCTTTCAAAGCCCAATGCCTCCGGAAACTGCTGAACTGATATATGATTCAGAATATTTCGAGATGTATGCTTTGGATACAGATTGAAGATAGAACTGGGATTATGGACCAACTATCGTTTCTAAACTCACCTGAAATGTATCCAGGTAGGTTAGAATAAAAAATAAACCTTTCACCGGATGATTTGTCAAACTATAACAATCCTGGTGACGCTGATTTAATTTACCGGACCGCTTTTTTAACCGAACTGCTTCTATAAACATACTGCTTGATATGAATAAATCAAAAATCATTGCACTGTTGTTCTGGATACAACTCGCTGTCGTGTTTTCACCAATGCAACTGAATGCGCAGCAATCCGATGCATTTCAGGACCTGGACAGGCGTGTCAAACAATTCCTGGAAACCCACAAGCATGACTTCCGCGACATGAATGTACCTGAAAAGGATGGCCAATTGCTGTATGACCTGGTCATCGAAGGGAAGTACACCAGGGCACTTGAAATCGGGACTTCAACAGGGTACTCTGCAATTTACCTGGCTTGGGCCCTTAGTAAGACAGGAGGAAAACTCATTACCATTGAGATCAACGAGCAGCGCTACACGACAGCACTGAAGCATTTCGAAGAGGCAGGGCTTTCATCTTACATTGATGCACGGCTGGCCAATGCTCATGAACTGGTAAAGGAACTGGAAGGTCCTTTCGATTTTGTATTCAGTGATGCAGACAAGGGTTGGTACAAGAATTATTTCCTGGATTTGGATCCCAAACTTGAGGTGGGTGGGTGCTATGCCACCCACAACATCACCGGCCGAAGCGGGGGATGGAATAGTGATTATTATGAATATATAGAGAGCCTGGATCATTATAATTCACATATTGAACCCGGTACGAGTATGCTCATTAGCTACAAAATCATCGAAAAATAGCAAAAAGTCTTATGTCCGGTGAAGGATTAAAGCGCACATTAGGCCTGTTTCCTGCAACCAATATTGTGGTTGCAAACATGATTGGTGCGGGTATTTTCACTACTTCCGGACTCCTGATGGCGCAATTAAACAATCCGGTCCTGATGCTGGGATTATGGGTCGTGGGAGGTATTATTGCACTTTGCGGTGCGATTTCCTACGGAGAACTGGGTGCAAATATTCCTGAGGCTGGCGGGGAATACCAGTTTCTAAGCGAACTATACCACCCGATGCTCGGATTCCTGAGCGGGTGGGTATCCTTCATTGTCGGTTTTTCGGCACCTATTGCTGCCTCAGCCATGGGATTCAGCGAGTACTTCGTAAGGGCTCTGCCGGCAGGCTCTGCATTGGCAGAGACAGGAAATGGATGGAGTCCTGAACTTATCAAAAACCTGCTTTCCATATCGGTTATACTTGTGTTTACAGCCATCCATTACACGGGGTTGAAATTCGGAGCCGGTGTGCAGAACATACTGACCATTATGAAGGTATTGCTGATTGTCGTCCTGTTGGGTGCCGGAATCCTCTCAAAGCAGGGCGACCCGGGTAATTTCATTCCGCAAGCGGGGATTCCCGATGGATTTGATGGCTGGCGTACCATAGGGTTGTCACTGATGTGGATCATGTTTGCATACAGTGGATGGAATGCTTCCACCTACATCGGGGCTGAAATTAAATCACCTGCCCGGAATCTACCCGGATCACTGTTGGTCGGCACAGTCATTGTGTTGCTGCTCTACCTGGGACTCAACGGGATTTTTATTTACAGTACACCTGCGGATGAAATGAAGGGAGTTATTGCTGTAGGTGGACTTGCGATGAAAAACCTGTTTGGCGGACCTGCTGAAACGCTTTTTTCCATGTTGATTGCTTTCGCGCTTTTTTCTTCGCTGAGTGCCTTCATGATCATCGGTCCGCGGGTGTATTATTCCATGGCAAAGGACGGACTATTTTTTCGTTCGATTGCCAGGATACATCCAAAGTTCAATGTGCCTTCAAACGCCATCGTGCTTCAGTCCGTCATAGCGGTTATCATGGTGATGTCAGGTACGTTTGAGCAGATCCTTACCTATATGGGATTTGCACTTGGGATCTTTCCCATCCTGACGATACTGGGGGTATTCAGGTTAAGGAAACGCAGAACATCAGCCATCAAATTAAAAGGATACCCGGTGGCGCAGATCATATATATCGCTGCAGGGATCATAATCCTGGTACTGGCCTATTTTGAACGACCGGTTGAATCATCCATTGCATTGCTTACCGTGGTGATCGGGATTCCGGCATACTATATTTTCAAGCGTCGAAATTAACGGCTTCCAGTTCCGGGGTTGATTTGTGTCAACGATAACTCAAACAAATAGATAATATTACAGTTACCTGCTCATCTGTTTTTGGATTTCAAGATGGGTTAATTCTCATGGATGGATCAGATAAGGATCTATACTGCTTCAGGATGACTTACCAGGGCATTGTCTGACACATAGGATTCACGGGTCACAGTTCAGCTGCAATATTGAGAAGAGCTGCAGCGTTATATGATTTTGAGGTGATGATGATCGCCCTGAACCATACCTATCACAATGGGAAACAATCCTCCGATGAGCATGTGGTACCTTTCTCAGCAAAAAAAGGGATGGGGATTGTTGCAATGTAAAATTTTATTATGAAATCCATCCTTATTGTGTTAGCAGTAATTTTGTCAGCTTCAGGCACCTGTTATTCGCAAAATTTTTTTCAGGGAATTTTCTCCCGAAAGGAGACGAAGAATGCCGTAGTTGGTTCAGCAGGTACTGTTTTGGTGGTCAGTGGAGCCGGTATTGCTTACGAAAGAAAGCTGGTATCATTTGAAAAGACGGAAATAAGTTCACTGTGGATAAAAGGACGGTATACCAGGTTTACCGGCAGGCTGATCGAGGATGGAGCATCCTTCCTGGATGTTTCCGCCATGGGACTGCTTGGATCGCGGAATTCGTTTACGGAAATCAGCGCAGGAATTGGATTGTTTCCTGCCCAGTCCGAAGTATATCCAACAGGTTCTGTTGGCTACAGGTATCATAGGAGAAGGGGAGGTATCATTTTAAGAACAGGGATCGGTTTCCCGGAACTTTTTTATATCAGTGCAGGCTATGGATTTTAAGATAATATGCAACCTGGCAGAATTGATCAACCTGGCAGAATTGATCAACCCGGCAGAATTGATCAACCTGGCAGAATTGATCAAAATTGCAGGAAGTGCTTAATATGCTTTCTAATTTCCGGGACAGGGAATAGCTTGCGTCACTGTTGAAATCAACAAGAATTATTTCAACAGTCCACATTCCCGCAACCCCTGACCAGGGAGCGCCTGTATAGGTGTCTTCACCTCCAAAGAATGGAATTGCAGCTTAGTTTTCTACCATGATCTTCTTTGTCATCCGACCTTGTTGATTTTCGTATACTACCAGGTAGAATCCGGGCTGCAGGTCCAAGGCGTTAAGTTCGATACGTTCAGTTCCTGCTTCCACAATGCGATTCATCAGTGGCTTGCCGGATACATCCATGAGATACAGTTCGCCGGATTCTTCCATGCCGTCAAATTTCACACTGAACTGTCCCGTATTCGGATTAGGATAGACGCTCATCTTTTTTGCAAAATCGTCCATGCCAATTCCTGTGGTCTCCTCCACAAAATGTGCGTTAAGGATGATCTTGGAGGCAATGGGTTGATTCGGAGGCTGACATGCTGTGTAAAGGTAGAGCTCAATATTCTCATAATCCAATTCTTCAAGATCAGATTGCCTGATCGATATCACTGCATCCTCAATGCAACTTCCGCCTGCGACCTGGTAGAATTCAACACCGAGATCGGTATTCGCGAAAAGGTTATTTCCAAATCCTTCGACCACTGCATTTTTCACATTGGTAGTGGAGTTCCCTTGCAGATAATAGGTTCTCGCATCGGTGCTGTTATTACAAATATTTACTTTAAAATTTTTTGTTGAACCCACTGGAATGTCTTCAAGGGTGAGGGTCTGGGTTCCATCTTCAAAAGTGAGATAGGGCTTGTCCCTCTGGTATCCTCCCTGGTAGGCGTAGCTAGGCTTGGAACTTTCAAGCACTTTGAAGATCGGGGTCCCGAACATGGGATCCCGGTAGATCTTAACATCGAATTTATCTCCGGG
>CAZPTO010000277.1:0-5288 GCA_964589155.1 uncultured Bacteroidaceae bacterium
CAATTATTTTGTTGTCGTAGAAGGTGATTGTTTCCATCATGTCTTTGATGATATAATGGAAATCGGTAGGAATAGAATTTTTCAAATGCGTTATCCAATCCGTTGATGTAGGGTATAGGTCTGTTCTGAATTTAAATTTTCCCAAAAATTCCTTTAGAATCTTATTCAGTTTTTCTTCTCCTACATAATATTGCAATGCGTTAAAAGCCATGGCTCCTTTTCCATAGGCAATGTATTCCTGCTCTGGTCTGACCAGGTATAGTGGACTTTCCTTACCTGTCTCTTTTGTCCTTCCTTCTAAATATCGTTGGCGTTGTAAGCTCAGAAAATGCTGCGCCTTCTCATGACCGAAATACCGTTCATATATCCTAAGACTAATGTATTCTGTGATGCTTTCTGTAAGCATTTTAGCACCCAAAGCATCCGCAGGAATTAGTTGATTTCCCCACCATTGATGTGTTAGTTCATGAGCCTGAACGTAAAAGGATAAATTGATTTGATTTTTTACCTCTCCATTTCTCAGTATAAACCGCACTTCGGATGTAGGAATGGTATTGCTCATAACCGAAGCATATGTCCCTTCCGTGAGCGGAAACTCAACGGTTCTTATTTCCTCATGTTGATATGGGCCAAAAAATAAAGTATTATAATCAAGGGAAGCCTTCAGTCCCTCGGTCATATCCTTCAGATTGAAGGTATGGTTTTCATGATGATAGATCTCCAAATTGGTCCCTTTGTGGTTTGACTTGCTTACCGAAAAGTCACCAGAGTTAAAGGCAAAAGCGAATTTAATTTTCTTTTCTGTTTTATAATGAAAAAAGTTCCTGTTATTTTCCGTCCATTGTTTTATCAGCGTTCCGGGAGCTATTGCTGTTTGTAAATGATCGGTGCTGATAATCGTTTCTATGTCTACCAAATCGGCATCAGGCGAATAAAAGTTCAAATGTCTGGCAAGGCTGTCAGTTGGCTCATAATATTCATCATCAAAAAAATAACCCAACCTTGGAAGGATATCGGTTCGCAAAAAAGTGCCGTTCTGGAGGACACTGGAGTTTCGATAGAACAGCGTATTGGGCTTGTTTTTAATTTTAAATTCCATATAGATAGAATCTCCCGGTGCAATGGGTTTTTCTAAAACATGAACTGCAAACAGTAAGGCATCATCCTTTTGAATAAGTGTAGAAGGGCTGCTCAAAGAATATTCTGTAATCTCGTCATAGCCGGTTTTTATCAGTAAAGTATCTATACGTTCAAGACTTTGGTTAACAAGCATATAACTACCACTTGTCAGGAATGAATTGCTTTCGGGGAATATCTCCATATTCAATTTTACAGAAGTTATTTTGGGTTGAATAATGGATTTGTATTTCCCGAAATTGACCTTGAAATCTTTAAGTGTTTGTTCACTATTACCCAATGTATTGAATGATGTGCTTTCTTCTTTGTAAATATTGAATCCCAAAAAACAGAAGAGAACCAAAAACAAAACCAAGCAAAAAGAAACAACGCCATTCAATTGTTTTACAAGTACTTGAAAACGTTCCTTTAATGAGTACGAATATCCACGTTCCCAGAAAAGATAAGTAACCACAAGTAAAATGGCTGAAAAAATTAACCAATAGGTATTGATGATTAAATTGGACAATAGTCCTTGGCCAAATCCATTTAAATCGCTATAAACTAACTGAGGCGGAGAATTGAACCTAAGGAGATAGGTTTCTATTCCTATTTGAGGCAATTGGTCTTTACCAATCCAAATAAGGAGTAAAAGAAAAATACCCATATATACATTGGGTAAAATGGTATGAATAAACACGGAAAGTGCAGCCCAGATAATTAAGGTTGGGAAGGTAATGATGAACAAATGAAAGAGGTATAAATCAATTTTTAATTGATAGTAGCCATTGTATAACTGCAGCCCAATACCGCAGATCATCATAACCAACAATAAAAGAATCTGTACCTGTAATAATGCCAGTATTTTAGATCCTAAAAGCACCCAATTGCTGGTAGCAGTTGTGTCAATAAGTTGATTAGACTTTGCCATCCGCGATCGATGTACCAGCATACCCGCAAAAACAAATGTCAGCAGCATGATTACGATAGAGAAAAAGTACATGGGAACAGAGAGTACGATTCGGGTTAATGGCAAGTAGGTCACATCCGCTCGGTTCGTTACGCGACTCATAGCAAATACCAATGCCAATACCCCAAAAAGCACCAAAATCTGAAAAAGCCAATTCTTAATGATGAACCTGAAATCGATAGCTGAAAGCTTTAGCATTGCCTTCGTCTGATGGAAAAAGGAAAAATGAATGGTGATTTTGGCGTACTTGTTTTTTGATTGAATGGGATTGCTTACTTGTTTTTTTCCTGACTTACTTTTGCCGATATTCGGAAGTAGGTGAATTGTTTCCTGCTCCAGTTGGAATTTTTTGTAAAAAAGGCCAAATAGTAAAAAACCGACTATAGCCCAAAGCAACCTGTTCCACAGTACCATCCTAAAAACAGGGATTTGACGAACATTTTGTTCAGAAATCGTCCAGAATCGGGTTTCATAAGCCACCGCATTTTGACCAAAAGGGTCGAAAAGTGAAAGAAGAGTGGGTGTACCTTGAAAAAGATTATCCACCATGATCTGAATGAAAAACAAGAGAATAACGGCAATAAAACCTGCATAAATATTTCGAAGAGAAGCTACAACAACAAATATCAGTAAGCCATAGGCAAACATATTAGGCCATACAAAAAAGAGATAGGCACTTGCGTATCCCCAATAATTTGTTTGGCCAATCACAGGGTTATCTATGCTCAGAATAAACTCTCCAAGATAGAAGGCGATGCCAATGGAAAGAGTTAACAAAAAAACGATGGTCAATGAGCTTAGAAACTTCCCAAGCAGATACTCCGATTTTTTAATAGGATAACTGTACAAAATTTGATGAACATTGTTTTTATAGTCCTTGTATATCACCATTCCGATAATTGCTGGCAGCAGAAATAGAAAAAGCTTATTGAAATACTGAAAAATAAAATTGATTTCATGGGGGGAGTTGAGCAACCGTATTTCCTTATCAGTTTCAGGTACACCATCAAAAAAGCCCCCTGATCCAAGCATGGATAAAAGGGCGATACAAAAAAATACTACAAAATAAAAATAGATAGCAGGCTGTTTTAGCAAACTTTTCAGTTCGTAATAATATATAGATTTAAGCATATTCTTCTTCAGTTATTTCTAATGCACGGAAATACACATCTTCCAGCGTTACTTTTTCTGCTTTTTCAAATGAATCATTGGGTTTGTTTTCAGCAAATATTCTGACTGTCAAAGAATGGTCTGCATTATAGGAAGATGATAAATAATGATAGGTGGATTTGTGAATGTCAAGTTCGGTAGCAGGAATGCGTATAGTCCAGATTTTAGATTCCAGCTCTTTAATCGCTTGTGAGGGGTTAAGGTGGCGGATAATTTTACCTTGTCTCATGATTGCCATATCAGTGCAAAGTTCCTTCACATCTTCCACCAGGTGCGTAGAAAACATGACGATGTTTTCGGTTCCGATTCCCCGCAAAACATTCAAAAATCGGTTTCTTTCCTCAGGGTCTAATCCTGCTGTGGGCTCATCCACAATGATTAACTGAGGGTCGTTGAGCAGTAGCTGTGCAATACCAAAGCGCTGGCGCATTCCGCCCGAATAGGAACTAACATGCTTCTTACGGACATCAAATAAATTGGTGAGGTGCAGCACTTCTTCCACTTTGTCTTTGCGCTCCTTATAGACGGATAGACCTTTTAAAATAGCGAAATAGTCCAAAAGATTTTCCGCTGTTTCCTTTGGATAGACGCCAAATTCTTGTGGTAAATAGCCCAGTGTTTTTCGCAGACTCATGGGGTCTGTTCCTATATCAAAACCATTGAAAACTACTTTGCCGTTATCGGGTCTTTGTAATGTTGCAATAGTCCTCATCAGGGATGATTTGCCAGCTCCATTTGGCCCTAAAAGGCCAAACATTCCCGGCCGGATTACAAGGTTTATTCCGTCCAGGGCTTTAACGCCATTGGGATAGGTTTTTGTCAGGTTTTGAATGGACAACATCATGAATTATTGACTTTTTGGTGAGTATTTCAATACCCAAGACAAAAGAATAAAGGAGTCTTGGATAGGTCGAAATTCCTGATTTTTGAGGATATATGTGAGGTTTTCACTGTCTCATCCGTCCCGAAAGAAGAAGTGGGATTTTTTTTGATGGAGTGGGAGTCCCAAAAAATCTATGGGACTGATTTGAACAGGAAACTATTGGATAAATTGAGAAGGAGACATTCCAGTTTCCTTTTTGAAGGCCCGGTAAAAGCTACTTTTGGATTTAAAACCACACTTAAGGGCAAGTCCTACAATAGAAAGGTGTTCCAGTTTTCCTTCAGTTACGCCTTTTTTAAAAGCAGCTATCCGAAATGAATTGATGTAATCATAGAAATTGGTTTCCAGATTTTGGTTGAGTAATGTGGATAATTTTTTATCGGAGGTATCTATCTGTTTTGCTAATTCGGCAAGGGAAAGTTCCTGGTTTAGGTAAACATGATTTTTACGCAATGCATCTTCCAACTTTTGATTAAGTGCAGATGCTTCATTTTCATTTAATGGCTGAATAATGGGGAACTTCCTCTTCAGGTTTTCCGATAACTGTTTACCTAAATGTTCAATCTGATACTGCTTCACAAACCAATCTTTCGTAAAACAATACACAATGGAGAAGGTAAATGCCATCCAAAGTACATTGGGTTCCCCAAGTACCAGACTATCCCTACTTCGGAATTCTTCCCAGAACGTAATTTCTGTATCATTCAAAGCGAGAAGGCCTGAACGAATCAATTCTGGAAAAATAAAGATAAGTACAAAGGCAAGAAGATAAATTTTCCAATTTCTTCTATTAAGAAATTTAGGGATAGCCCACAATGAATGTGCATAGAAAATTACAGGAAAAACAAGAACAGAGAGCGGTGCTGGGGTTCTTGGTCGAATCGTTTTATCTAACCAATCAGAAGCCCAATCCACATTGATAGCACTAAAAATAAAGAGCCAAAAAAGCACATGTACTACAACTTCGATATTTTTCTTAATGGTGTTGTTCATTTTTTATGGCTTGCAGAGAACGTTAGACGATATGTGGAGTATTCGTCCCCGACGATAGGAGGGGTTGGCGCTGCTTTTGCCCATCATATAGCCTGGTTATGAACATGAATTTACAAAAAGTTCTTCAAAAAGTTATATAAAATCTCGCAAAAGTCT
>CAZPTO010000278.1:0-5278 GCA_964589155.1 uncultured Bacteroidaceae bacterium
GTTACATAAGGCGCAATAAATCCCGGCGTGGAAGATGTGGAATCATCCAGGATGATGCCAGCCGGGGTACTCCAGTGATAGGTAAGCGGATCGTTGTCCAGGTCGAAGGAAGCTGTCCCATCCAGCTGACCAGTATTTCCTTCCTGAATGGGAAAATCGATTCCTGCAATGGCCACCGGACGGTAACTGATTTGCTCCACCCTGCGCACGGAACCATCTTCCAGTTCGGAATAAAGGCTGTTCTCGTTACCGGAAAAAGAGGTGAATTGTACCGGTGTGCTCGCATTGAGTGACAGCGTATTCCTGATCCTGAAAACAAGGTAACCAATGATCCCCGAGCTGACGCCCTGGCTGAAAGCTCCCACAACCTCGATACTGTTATCCGAGTGCGTTGCCTGGACAAGTCCTGAGCCACCGGCGGCTTCTGCTTTTACAAATTCAAGGTAATTGTTGTCAAAACTGAAACCGGCTTTGAATCCAAAGATTGCTTTTCCCGGAGGAAGGGATGAAGTCAGAATGGGTACCCGCGTATCGGTATCCAGAATACCGTCCGTCGGGTGGACCGATACCTCATTGTCGGTGATGGTAAACCATCCGCTCGTTACGGTTGCCCCGTTATCATCTGTCGCGGTAACACGCACTTGTCCTCCTGAATGGGCGGAAAGGTTGCCTTGTAAATCAATGGAGGCCAGTGCAGGATCTGACACGGACCAGGTATAGGGAGCGGTTCCGTTATACACATTGATTTTTACAGACGCTCCCCACATCATGGACCCGGTATTCGGAACCATATTCAGGGTCGGAAGCGAATAGACATCGATGTAATAATTCGTTTTTGCCGTCCAGGCCAGGAGGATTTCGTTGAAACGCATATTCTCAAAACGTACGTTCTGATTGCCGCTTGTATTGGCCCTGAAGTGAAGATAACACAATACGCCGTTTCCGGTTATCCCCGAAGCGGAGGCAAAGGAAACCGTCATCCGGCCGGTTGTTGCATTATTTTCAATTATAATGGGGAAATCTCCCTGCAGGAACTCCCCTGGAAGTCCCGACAGGCTTGTATTGTGAGCGAGTTCGAAACGTCCCGAATATACGGTTGTTCCAGGCGCAACTTCCAGCTTAACAGGAATATAAAAGGAGTCCGCCGGCCATACGGATACCTCTTCAAGATCCATCCTGATGGCTCTGATATCGAACAAACCAGTGGTGGTGGAGGTCTCTCCATTTCCGTCAGTAACCGTCACCCTTGTCGTTCCAGGTCCGATTGCCCTTACCTTGTTGCCGTCGGTAATCTGAGCAACCTGCGGATTACTCACTAAATAGGTATAGGGAGCCTCACCTCCTGATACGGACATCTGCACCTCACCTCCGATGAACAACTGCGCCTGGTCGGGGTAAATATTGGGATATGACCTTGCCGTGGCAGTGATATACCCGTTTGTAAAAATAGAAGAAGGATTCCGTTCATTCAGGTAACTTTCCGTGGTATTGAAGGATATATAGGCATTTCCAGCCCTCAGTGATTTGAATTTCAGGTAGATCATCTCCCCCGATCCGGTGAGTGGTTCAGTTCCGGCACCAGCCATTACCAGGGTGCCTGTATTGGAACTGTTCAGAACCGGGATCCCCCAGTCAGAGAGCATGGATCCTGTGCCTTCAAGGCTTATGAATTCAAAATAGGTTGGCGAATAGGTAAGATAAAACCGGTAGGCATACACAGATCTTCCTGTCAGAATTGAATCCGCACTCAGGGCTATCTCAAAGGTATCCTTCTCCGTAATCGAAACATCCGACAGGCTGAATCCTATAGGTGTGGTTTGTGCTGCCAGGTATCCTCCCTGCCCAAACATTGTGGCAAGAATGAATACGGCTGATACGGCCCTGTGATGAAATGGCTTGATCATGGGAATATGTTTAGCTATCTAAAAATGAGTTTCCGGGTCAACACAAAGTCATCGCCTTTTACAGAAACTGTATACATCCCGGGTTGATTCCGGGTGCCGTTCATTTCCGGACTGAAAGAGAAGGTATGCGGTCCGGCACCAGGTTTCCTGACAATGATCTGGTTGGTTAACCTTCCGGAGATGTCAAATACGGACAGGGTCAGTGTTGATTGCTGCGAAACCAGGTGCAGATCGGCAATGAGCAGGTTATTCCGGCTGTACACCTTCAGGGATGAAATCCCCTGTGCATCCTGGAACCCGGTTGTATTCTCCCCGCTTTCGACACGCACTGTGAAGTCGACCTTACTTATCTCCATTTCATTGGAGGTCAGCCTGACCAGTTTAATTTCAGAGGCCTCCATCCCGGCATCCATGATTTCAAAAATCATATCCAGTTCCGCCAGATTCATATCCAGGTCATAAGCTGAGGCCATCGATATTTTCAGGATTCCTGAATTTTCGTCATATCCCGAAACCACCATGATCTCTCCAGGAAGGTTTTCACTGTTCAACCCGATAAATTCCAGGTGCCGGTAATCGGTTTCCAGTTCCATATCAATGGCTTTCACCGAAACAGGGGTGGTGAAAAAGAGGGGGACTTCAACCCTTGCGCCTGAAGATGCTGAAACGTTTTCCGGTGCAGCAACAATCGGTTCACCCTGGATGACGCCTGATTTCTTACCTCCCTGTGCAAAGTTGGTGATCAGCCCAATGGAATACTGAAGAATCAGCGATGCATCATAGCTTGAGATTTCTCCGTTCCCCGACACATCAGCCACATCAGCTTGCTTGGATTCCAGCGTGATGTTCCCGACAGTATGTTGCAGCACGAGGGAAGCATCGTAAGGCATCACTTCACCGTTCAGGCTCACATCACCCATAATCGGTTTGGCCGTCTCGGTAATCCAGGGCGTGAAATCCACATTATTGGAAACCCTTTCACCATTTCCTTCAGGGTTCAGGGACGGATGGTAGGGACCGGAGATATCGTTCCACCAGCAATTCTCTGCTACGATGGTTACCGCACCGGTTTCGTTCCAGACACCGTAACCATAGGTCGGATCGGTCTCCACAAAATCACAGTTGGTAATCACAGGCAGGGAAGTATTCCGGGCAAGAATGGCCCAGTAACTTTCTTCAAACAGACAATTTTGTATAGTAGGAGAGGAATTGTCCATGGTAACACCTCCCCGGTTGTAAATACTCGCACTGTTACTGGAACGGTAGGAAGCGTTCTTTATAATGCAATTGTTAAGAAGACAGGAGGCATCGATGGCCTCGCCCGGGAAAGTGATTCCCCTCCACCACCTGTTGTCTGCTACATTCGCATCACCGTCGCCATAGGTATCCCCTCCGTAAAAATCATCCCGGTCGGAGGTAAACACAATGACATCTTCAGCATTGCTTCCCCCGTCGGCAATTAAACCGTTCCTGACTATCATGTAACCGTTTTGCATGAATTTGCATACCACTCCCGGAGAGATGGTCAGGACAGCACTGGTTCCTACATTATACCGGTCGAAGAGATACGGAATGTTTTCAATTCCTGCAAAGCTCTTTTTCGAGAGGGTATAATTCTGGGTCAGGGTTTCATCATCAATAACAGAAATTGCCTTTGCAGTTGTTCCCGACAGAATATTTCCCTGGTGGCTCCCGGGGAAAGTCATCAGGGAAGTGATCATGGGGTATTGAAGATCGGCAAAAACACAGGAATCCACAGTTGGTGCAGCGGTTCCGACCAGATATAACCCACAGTTGCCTGTACTGTAGAATGTGCTGTTTTTAATGGTTGGAGACACACTGGCGTTATAAATGCTGTAACTATATGAATAACGGAAGAGGGCATGATTGACCACACTGTTGTCATCAGCCTGATCCCTGAACGCTAAACGGTTCCCGTATTTGCTGACAGATGCCTGCCCGTTCTGTTCCGTGTCTCCGGGTGTGCCATAGGCATCATCATGGAGCGAAGTGAATACAACCGGATTGCCCGCTGTTCCCTCCACATTCAGGGTTCCGTATACGTCAAAATAGCTCGAGCCATTGCCTTTGAAGACCAGACCGGCAGGAATGGTAAGATGATCATCAATCCGAAGTGTTTCAAAAATCAGGTAGGTGATGGATTCATAGCCTGCAAAACTCCTGGCGGGGACAGTGCCGCTGATGGTTCCCCCGTTAATCATAATCCCTGTATAACCCACATTTGCAATTGAATTACCGGAAAAAACCGGGTTGGCGAACATGTCCATATGAATGGGTGTTCTGGTTAGGTTGTTAAATACACAATTGGTGATTTCGGGATTGGCATTGCCGTATATTCCAAGTGCATAATTATCAGAAAAATTTAGGAGCACAGAATCCATGACCACCCTGGAGTCGGATATTCGCACGCTGTTTCTGATGTACCTGATCTCACAATTGTCAAGTGTATTCAGATCATCATTGGAGGATTCGTAGAACTGGATGCCATCCCATTTGTGACCTGTGGGATCGTCACCCGAATTGAAGTTTGTATTTCCTGCTGCCGAATTATCATATAGAGAGGTAAAAATGATCCGGTTGTTTCCTGCTCCGTCGGCATTAAGTCCTCCCCTTACCGAGAGTTTACCATAATAATCACGAAATTTAAATATGGTCCCCGGAAGAATGGTCACATCTGCGGAAACCGGGATCGATATATCGTTATCAATAATGTAGGCCACATTGGTACTGGCACCGATATCCAGGCCCCCGATTGAATAGGCACCATCAAGAAAACTATGCACATGAATACCCATGTGACCACTGTTTTCTATCGTATTTCCCATTAACACCGGGGCGCCTGCATTCATGGTGCGTGACAAGGGATAGTCAGTAATATCTTCAAGGTGGTTATTGATGAGCTGGGCATTATCTGAAAAATGGATTCCCCGGAAGCTATTCCTGATTTCACAGTTTTTTACAATGTTTTCATGATATGCATAAACAGCCCAGTTGCCGGAACTTCTTCCTCCGTAATGTATTTTCCAGTGTTCCACATGGGAAACCGCCTGGCCGTTTAGTATCAGTCTTCCGGATGAACTGTTTGAAAGGGAAGTGGTTCCATCATTGTAAGTATCTGCGGGGCGTCCGTGATCATCATCATTGATATGCGTAAAAACAATGGGTTGTTGCTCTGTCCCAATGCCGGTCAGGGCGCCGAATGCCTGGATATAATCGTCATTATCTGTGCATTTTATTACAATGCCCGGATCAATAAGCAATGAGGCGGTATCCTGGATGGTAACCTGTCCGTAAATAATATAGGTGATGCTGTCGAACCCCGTAAAAGAATGGTTCACCATGTGTGAATCATC
>CAZPTO010000279.1:0-5267 GCA_964589155.1 uncultured Bacteroidaceae bacterium
TCAAATTATTTATTAAAAGCTATTTAAATTACAAATAATGAAAAAAACACTACTAATTTCAAAAATCATGCTGGTATTCATGCTATTTGCGGCATGGAATGTATCGGCACAGGACGAGTATCACATTCAGGAAGGATTCACTTCCAGTTCTTTACCAGATGGCTGGTCAGGGGATAATTATTCCATGGGTTCGTGGTCTATTATACCAAATTTGGTATTTACAGACCAAACTAACGGTATTAAAATGAAAGTGGAAGATCCTATAACTTCATGGATTCAATTACCTCCTGTAAATGGTGTTACAGATTTATCGTTTTCTACTGTTTTCAGGGATGAAGCCGGCAATCTTGGTGCTAAAATTCAATCCTCTTCAGACGGTGAAACATGGACCGATATTGTAACGGATTTTCCAGGCCTGGACAAAACAACGCAAGATCCTCAACAGGTAACCGTAAGTCTGAATATTGATGAAGTAGTCTATCTCAGATTTTTCGCATTTACAACTGACGGGGTAAGTACTGCATCATCAGGGTTTTATTTGGACGATGTTCAGGTGGGAAAACCAGCAGCCGCAACTGATGATGCAAGCCTTGCCGGCATATATGTTGACAGTACATTGATAGATGGTTTCGATTTTGATACCCGAAGCTACACGATGGAAGTTTCTCATTATATGGGTTACACCGTTCAAGCCGAAGCAAACAGTCCGAATGCTGCCGTGGACATCACCCAGGTGAGCGACATCAATGGAACAGAAGCAGAACGGACTGCAACTGTAGTTGTTACAAGTGAAGATGCTACTGTTACTGAAACAACAACCATTGTATTCACACAGACTGACTATTGGTTCAAAGAGGGCTTTGATGATTCAAATGACCTGGATGGATGGGAAAGGAACGGTGTTTTCCAGAGCGGTAATTGGAAGGATGTTCCTGTCTTGAATCAATATCCAGGTGATGAATTTATCAGGTTTACCAGAGGTCATGAAACCGGGAACAATGAAGGTGATCGTGGTTACCTGCTGTCTCCCAAACTCCCAAATCTTGACACGCTCACATTCTGGGCATACGCAGAGACGGTTTTACCCGAACATCAACTTGATGTATATCTTAAAACAAGTGATACTGACAGTACTTTAGCAAAAAGCATTGTTGGGAATGACCTTAAAATGGAATGGCAGGAAGTTGTCGTTCCAATTGAAAACGGAACCGTGAATAATCCTTGTAAGATGACTACTTGTGATATCAACGATGAAAGCGAAAGTCGTAACGGGATGGATGATTTCTTACTCACATATTACGAGCCCCCTGTTTTTGGTGCAGATGATGCCACACTTTCAGCTTTATACGTTGGAGGAAATATGGTTGACGGGTTTAGTTCTGATGTAACGAGCTACACCATGGATGTAACGCCTATCATGGATATTACTGTCACTGCTGAACCATCGAATGAAAATGCAACGGTTGATATAACCCAGGCCACTAACATTAGTGGAACTGAAGAAGAAAGAACCGCAACAGTGGTGGTTACCAGTGCAGACGAGAGTGTAACAGCTACAACAACTATTGTCTTCACAGATATTACATCAGGTGTTGAAGGGTTCCAGGCTCCCGAAGTTGTTTACTATCCAAACCCGGCTGCTGATATGTTAAATATTCAGTTACCGGTTAATGCTTATCAAAATCTTGAAATATTTAATATTACCGGGCAAAAAGTTCGAAGTACTATCCTGACTTCAACCAGCCAGACTATTGATATTGCAAGCCTAAGTGAAGGTGTATATATTATGTCATTCACTGGTGAAGCCGGAACACATGTAGCCAAATTTATCAAAGAATAATCGTGGTAGTAGTTAGTAGTTAGTAAACCAGATGGATGCCTGAAACGAATTCGTAAATCAGAAATAGTTTCAGGCATCCTTTTTTATTGCAATAAACAAGAAAATAGAGGGATAAAAAAAATGTCAGTTTGGGAAAACACATATCGGGGTTTACTTATTTTAGCGCTATTGCTTGGGTTATCTGCATGTGATCCTGGAGAACCGGCACAGCCAAATGTACTGTTCATATCCATCGATGATTTAAATGATTGGATAGGCACTCTAAATGGCAATCCACAGGCAATCACTCCCAATTTAGATCAACTCTGTGAAGAGGGAGTGTTGTTTAACAATGCGCATTGCTCTCAGGCGGTATGTACAGCATCGCGAAACTCTTTGCTCAGCGGAATACATCCTTCATCATCTGGCTGGTATAGTTCAACCAGTGCCATGAGGAAAACGTATGAACAGGTAATGGGCGATCATAAAATGCTGCCACAGCATTTTAAGGATAACGGGTATGAAACCATGGCTGTTGGTAAAATTTTTCACAGTGGTGTTTCTGACTACAAGGATCGTACCAATGATTTCTGGGATCAGGTGGCGCCGGATTACAAAGTACCCGAAGATTTAAGAGACAGAGGGGATGGGTATGGTGGCACCAAGTTCTACCCTTTTCCCAAGGAAGGAAGTCAGATCGTTAACCATTATGGTGAAGATTATGCCGACGGGCATTCCCTTTGTTACGGACCGTTGGACCGTGAAGATATGCCGGGAGGTAAGATGTTCGATGAGCTTATTTCTGAATGGGCAGTTGAGAGATTGCAGGAAGATCATGAAAAGCCATTTTTCCTGGCCGTCGGCTTTGTCCGACCTCATGTGCCTTACACGGCGCCCAGGGAGTTTTTTGACCTGTACGGTTTAGATACGATTCAGATCCCGCAAATCCCCCAGGATGAAATGTCGGATATTCCCATAATGGGAAAATCAATCGCCTTTGGAACAATTAAAGGAGGTGATCATCATGCGGTTGTCAATCTTAGCGATACGTACTGGAAGGAACTTGTTTATGGATACCTGGCATGTATATCTTTTGTAGATCATGAGCTGGGAAAGGTGCTCAAGGCCCTGGAAAACAGTAGATATGCAGATAACACAATTGTCGTTCTTTGGTCGGATCATGGTCAGCACCTGGGAGAGAAGCACCACTGGCGCAAACAAGCATTGTGGGAAGAATCAACCAACGTGCCCTTGTTCTTTAAAGTTCCCGGAATGAAAAATGCAGGACAGCAATGTGCCGAGACAGTCAGTCTTTTAGATATTTACCCTACGCTTGTTGATTTGTGCAATCTTCCAGATGATTCAAAATTGGAGGGAAACAGTATCGTTCCTTTGATCGAAAAGCCCCAGTCCACATGGGACAAACCTGTCTTAAGCACCTGGTATTATAAAAATCACTCTGTCAGAAGCAAGGAATGGAGATACATTCTGTATCGCGATGGAGGGGAAGAATTGTATGACCACAGAAATGATCCGGGCGAATTTACAAACCTTGCCGGTGATCCAAAATACTTGGATGTTATTGAGGAGCTAAAGAAATCGCTTCCTGAAAATGATGCCTTACCAGCCGGTTCTGATGAATGGACTGGTGATAAACTGGATCGCAGGGTCAGTGAATGGGTAAAAAATGATTCAATCCCGATGTGGTTACGATAATGTGCCTGATGATGCTTCTTGCATACAAAACGATCTGAAAGCAACCTATTCTCAGCAAAATGAAAATTCTCCTAAGCACTACCTTATATATACTATTTTTTAGCGCATTTACATTTGCACAAGAGCAGGCCCAGGTGTGGTCCACCGGGCAATGGCTTACTTTCAATTGTCAAACAATCGGTTCGTTGGATGATTATATTGAAGATCCAAACAACCTGGAGCTTAGTAAATATGGCGGTTGGGAAGCACACCAGGTAGCTGCAACTGGATTTTTCCGCGTAGAGCAAATCGATGGCCGTTGGTGGGTCATTGATCCTGAAGGTTATTTATACATTCACAAAGCCTTGAATTCAGTGAATCTCAATAATCATTCTCCTGATGAAATTTTTCAATTTCTTTCAGAATATGGATTCAATGGAATGGGGTGTTGGTCTGATGAGGACATTCTGAAATCTTCGCTGAAAGAGTCGACTCCCATTGCGTATTGCCCAAAATACAGTTTCATTGCTATGTACCGCAGAACCCGCAATCCTCGCATAGAAATGCCTGTTTTTGACGATGAGTTCGAAACATTTGCTAAATCAGCAGCCGACTATTTTATGCCATATAAAGATGATCCACAGGTGTTTGGTTATTTTTCAGACAATGAACTCTCCTGGAGGGACGATGGCCTTCCGGCTCACCTTGCAATCACCGATCATACGGATAATAATTATATTGCTGCTGTTGACTTTCTTCAATCAAGAGGTAAAACACCTGACAACTGGACTCAAGATGATCAGTACGAATACATGGCAGTGATGGCTGAAAGGTATTATTCCATCGTTTCTTCCGCCATTAAGGCGGTGGATCCCAATCACATGTACATAGGTACCCGTTGTCACAGCACAGAGCGGTTTATCCCTAACTTTATGAAAAATGCTGGCAAATATGTGGATATTTTTTCTTCCAACCGATATAACAGATGGGGTGAAAGGAAAGTAGAACTGGATAACATGACAGAATGGTCGGGAAGGCCTATGATTATTTCCGAGTTCTATGCCATGGAACAGATTCCCGATAATACAGGTGCCGGATGGGAAGTCAGGAGTCAGGCTGACCGCGGACCATTTTATCAGAATTTCGTAACCACCTTTTTAGAAAATAGAAATGTCGTAGGCTTCCACTGGTTTAAATTTGAAGATCAGGCCGATCCTGTTTCCAATAAAGGTGTTGTGAACAATGATGGAGAACCTTATACAGAGCTTTTAACCTACATGCAGGAATTGAATGAGCACATCTATGATTATATCGATTATGTTGATTCGCGTGAAAATCCTGACTATGTATTGTACCCCGAGGCTGATGCCTACTATAAAAACACCACGAATTACGGCACAGATCCGGAACTGCTTGTGAAGGCTGCCTCATCCGTAAAGTTCACGCGTGATATCTATATGAGGTTTGACATATCATCCATTCACACCCCGGTAGAATCGGCGAAAATCAGACTGAATGCCCTGCTTGAATCGTCTGAAAGCGGTCAGTACCAAGCTGAATTGGTGAGCGATAATACGTGGACTGAAACAGGAATAACCATAGACAACAGCCCGGATGGATCAACGGTTCTGGCCACCTGGGGCCGGGGTGACGATATTAAATTTGATGTAACCGATGAATTAAAGGATGCATTGAGCAAGGATAAGAAACTATCTATTCGAATTGTTTCGACATTGAATAACGGCAGTATACC
>CAZPTO010000280.1:0-5258 GCA_964589155.1 uncultured Bacteroidaceae bacterium
ATTTCTGAAGTGATGGTATCGGTATACTCCGGAAGTCCGATCCACACCTCTTCCCCGGAGCGGGCGGTAATGGTATATGTGATTTGTTCACCCAGCATCACGGAATCGCTACCGAAAGACGATTTCACAGTTACCACCTGGGCTTTAGCCTGTAAGCCCAGGAGGAGCATGATGACCCATATGAATGTTCCTGCACGCATCAATGTCCTCTTCTTTTAAACAGTTTGATCAATGGCTTCACATAGTCGCTGCCGGTTTCCAGTTCTACCATGTCGACCCCGGCTTTCCGGAAGATCTCGCTCATCATCTCCTGGTGACTTCTCCACTTCAGTGCATAGGCTTCACGGACCCGGCGCAGACCGGTATCTACCCAACGTTCACCACCCGTTTCATTGTCTTTCATCCTGACCAGCCCGATATCCGGGAGTTCCCGCTCCCTGCGGTCGTGTACATGCAGTGCCACGATATCGTGTTTGTTATTGGCAATCTGAAGTGAACGTGCATAGCCGGTATCCCTAAAATCAGATACGAGAAAAGCAGTACAGCGCTTTTTAATGGCATTGGTCAGGTACCTGAGACTTTCGGAGATATCGGTACCGCTGTTTTCCGGTTTAAATTCAAGCAAATCCATGATAATCCGCAGAATATGCTTTCGTCCCTTCTGCGGGGGAATGAATTTTTCCACTTTGTCGCTGAAAAGGATCACCCCGATTTTATCGTTATTATCTATTGCCGAGAATGAAAGCACCGCTGCCACCTCTGTGATCAGGTCTTTTTTGAGCTGTGCACGCGTTCCGAAATCTCCCGATCCGCTCACATCAATCAGCAGCATTACGGTAAGCTCCCGTTCTTCTTCATGGATCTTGATATATGGATGGTTGAACCGCGCTGTCACGTTCCAGTCGATGGCCCGCACATCATCGCCATACTGGTATTCACGGACCTCGGAAAAAGTCATACCCTTCCCTTTGAATGCACTGTGGTACTGACCCGAAAACACCTGCTGGGTCAGTCCGCGTGACTTGATCTCAATCTTTCTTACTTTTTTAAGAAGTTCCGTATGATCTGTTAACATGATGCGAAATTCAAATCCTTTATTGCCCGCGTTGTTCCCTCACTGTAAAATACCAGTCTTCTTCCTCCAGGGTTACCTGGACAGGTTCACCTCCTGACACGTATTCCCATTGCATCTCCCCGGTTTGCTCATACTGTTCATTGAGTTCTTTCAGAACGAAATCATACTCCACGTAATCGTACACTTTCTTGGTTGACCTGCATATATCTTCCTCTGTAAAATAGATGATCCAGGTAATGGTCTGGCTAGCGTTCACATATTTCAGGTAGTTAAACTGCTGCCTGATGATACTGTTGTCCTGTGCAAACTCCCTGTAATCATCCTTCACAGTTTCCTTCACCTGCGCTTTTGTTTTCCCGATGAACGAAGCATGCTGGGCCTGCACCAGTTGTGATGTGGCGATGATGGTGGTCAGTATGATCGCTCTCAACAGCATTTTATGGTACTTCGACGTTATTCATAATCTCCGAGATGATGTGCTCCGTCGTGATGTTCTCAGCCTCCGCTTCATAGGTTAACCCGATGCGGTGCCTGAGTACATCATGACAAACTGCACGGACATCTTCCGGCACGACATATCCCCTGCGCTTGATAAATGCATATGCCTTGGCGGCTTTTGCCAGGTTGATGCTCGCCCGGGGGGATCCACCGTATTGTATCATTGACACATACTGTGCCAAACCGGCTTCTTCCGGGTTCCTGGTGGCAAAGACGATATCGAGTATGTAGTTTTCAATCTTTTCATCAATGTACACATCCTTGACCACATCCCTGGCCTTCATGATATCATCAGGTTTCAGGATGGTATTCGGTGCAGGAAATACCTTGCCCAGGTTTTCACGGATAATCAGTCGCTCATCCTCCTTGGTGGGATAGCCCACGATCACTTTGAGCATGAACCTGTCTACCTGCGCTTCAGGCAAAGGGTAGGTTCCCTCCTGCTCCAGTGGGTTTTGCGTTGCGAGCACCAGGAAAGGTCGCTCCAGCGGATACGTATGTTCCCCGATGGTCACCTGCTTTTCCTGCATGGATTCGAGAAGCGCGCTCTGTACTTTTGCCGGTGACCTGTTGATCTCGTCTGCCAGGATTAGGTTGGCAAAGATGGGACCTTTTTTCACGATGAATTCTTCCTTCTTCTGCGAGTAGATCATGGTTCCCAGCAGGTCTGCCGGCAGCAGGTCGGGTGTAAACTGGATCCTGCTGAATCTGGCATCGATGATATTGGACAGCGTACTGATCGCAAGTGTCTTTGCCAGTCCGGGAACCCCCTCCAGCAGGATATGCCCGTCGGAGAGCAGTCCGATGAGCAATCTCTCCACCAGGTTTTTCTGTCCCACGATCACCTTCTTCATCTCCATGGTGACCATATCGACGAATTCACTTTCCTGCTTGATCCGCTCGTTCAATTCTTTGATATTCACTGAATCGCTCATACAAATCACATAATTAAATGGTTTATCCTGTTTTTTCGGAATACAAAAATAGTCTTGCAGGCTGCAATTCCCCCGAAATTGTTGTTAAATAATGTTAAGGGGGCTATCTTCAGCTGATTATTGTATAAATAAATGCGTCCGGGCAGGAACCTAATTGCCTACGGGCAGGTACCTGGCTGCCAATGAAAGGTTTTGATGTGCAAGAATCATCTGCTTGAAAATAACGAATTAAATTTAATAACGAATTGAATTAAACGGCCGAAGTTACTATTATGAACAGGTATTTCGTAGAGTTGTCATATGACGGAACCAATTACCACGGGTGGCAGGTGCAGCCGAATGCCCCGACAATCCAGGAAACCATTGAGCAGGCGCTGAAGACGCTGCTGAAAGAAGAGATATCACTCACGGGTGCCGGACGAACCGATACGGGTGTGCACGCCTCCTATTTTGTAGCCCATTTTGATCATGAACGGGAGGATATTGACCAACAGGAACACCTGGTGTTTAAGCTGAATGGCATATTGCCCGAGGATATCGCCATTCATGCGATTTCGCGGGTGGACAATGAGATGCATGCGCGGTTCTCAGCGACATACCGACATTATATTTATTCCATCCGCAGGACCAAGCCACTGTTCAACAGGCCCTTCTGTTACTATTATTACGGATCACTGGATGCGGAATTGATGAATGAAGCGTGCGAAGTGCTGAAGGAGTACACTGATTTTACCAGCTTCAGCAAGTTGCATACCGATGTGAAGACCAACGATTGTCAGATCATGGAGGCCTCCTGGACGGAGCATGAGGATGGCTGGGACTTCGAGATCAAGGCCGACCGGTTTTTACGGAACATGGTACGATCGATTGTTGGGACGATGCTGGAGATCGGTGCGGGCAAAATGGACCTGGATGGCTTTCGAGCGGTGATCGAGGCGAAGGACCGGGGCATGGCGGGCACGAGTGTACCGGCAAAGGGGTTGTTTTTGGTGGATATTGGGTATTAACCGAAAAGCTGGCAGGCTTGCTGCATGGGCAGGTTTTCAGGTATACCTCCGGAATGAATATTACCATGTTCCAGGAGTCCCCATCAAACGATTTCTGAAGTCGTTGTAGTACAAAATGAGGGGTGGTTATAGAGGAATCATTTCACTTGAGAAATTGGCCTCCAAATCAACCTCAATATGTTTATTATCATTTTCTATTTCCGTTTTTTTTTTTACTTTTATTGAAAGCTAAAGGAGTTCGATCTGATTTCTTCCTATTGCACCCCGGCAATTCGATGATCTCAATCAATCTTCAAATCAAAATTTATAAGTAAGAACCAGGAATACTTGCAATTATTTTGGAAGTGTGCCAGGCGCATATTTCAAAGGGGAGTTGGAGCATCTCTCGACACGAGAATTGCTATAAAAAACTCACCCCCAAAATCTCGCAAAAGCCTTGAGGGTGAGGAAAACAAATGTTTAATTTAACACGATACAAAGATGAGAAAAATATCAAACATTCTGCTGATTATGAGTCTACTTTCTGCCGTAGTTATTTCATGTGAGCAAGCTGTTAGTGATCCAGACGAAATTAGTAGTCTTCCAGTCAATGATCAGATATTAAAAGAGCCGATAAATACCCTGTTAGAATGTCCAGATAATTTGGAAATTAATGAATTCAATTTGAAATTACTGGATAGATCTAAGAACTTAATTGCTGCATTGATTAGCAGAGTAGATTTCAAAGATCAAATTATATCTTTATATGATCAGAAGCCGATTATGGCTTTTGACTCAATTTATTCTCATTATAAAAAGATTAGTTCAATCGATAGAAAAGTAACGTATCACGACGTCGAATATGAAGTAGGTGTCCGATTCTACAACTATGACAAATGCGATCCCAGTAAAAATCCTATTGTTTGTATTGGAACTGAAATTCCTAATTCAGATCCTATTTATGATGACAACATCGTTGGTTGGATAATAGGTGAGGACGGTATAAATAAAGAAATATTAATATCAGAAGAATTTGCTGATAATACCGAACATCCTTTATTTATTGTAGTTAATGGAGTTTACGATAAATCTGATTATAATATATCAAGTAATCAAAGTGAGAAAAAAAGTATTTCGACTAACTATCAGGTTGAAATATATGGGGAAAAAATCACTGAAGAGTATGAGGGAAGGTGGTCTGACTCGGAATACAATGTTTCTTGGCTCGTTGATTATTGGGAGTATGATGGAATCGCATCGACATACTATGTTTATGAGCATATTGCGGACATAAAAAGTAGAGAAATCGGTGATGATTTAACTTACGATTTTCAATTTTATGAATATAATCCTGTTAATGGGAATGTATACAGTTGGTTTGGCACTTCTCGTCGATTGATACTTGGTGTTACCTATGAACATGACTGGTATGCTTCATTAAAGCAATTTAGTATTTGGAGTACATATCTTTGGGATTATTTAGTAATTGATTTTAGGGCCAGCGGATCTAATGAGTATTATCAAACATTCATATGTGATAGTTACGGAAGCTTCATCCTTGATTTGGGCGGTAGTCAATCATGGAGTAGTTTTAATGAAACAATATCAGGGAAGGGGTATGTAAAAATCAGGACAGTAAGCCAATAGATTAATAATCCTACCAAGAGTTTTTAAACTCTTGGTAGGGTATTATGAATCAATTTTGACTTTTAATACAAGGAAGATTGCTAACTTAGACTAGCTTTCAGAAAGCTCCTACAATTG
>CAZPTO010000281.1:0-5248 GCA_964589155.1 uncultured Bacteroidaceae bacterium
GGTTACTGGCAGCGGCTGAAAGAGCAGGAATGAAATTATTTTTGGGATCATACCCCATTACCCCTGCCACAGAGATATTGCAGGAAATTGCTAAACGGAAGCATCTTGGTGCAGTGGCTTTTCAGGCAGAAGATGAGATTGCCGGTATCTCTTCTGCTATAGGAGCATCTTTTGCAGGCCGGTTAGCTGTTACTACCACCTCAGGACCCGGACTGGCCCTGAAAGGTGAAGCCATCGGGCTTGCAGTAATAACCGAACTGCCACTTGTCATTGTTGATGTGCAACGCGGTGGACCTTCCACCGGTCTGCCAACCAAAACATAGCTGTCTGATCTTGTGCAGGCATTGTATGGCAGAAACGGAGAATCGCCCGTGGTAGTGATTGCAGCCTCCACGCCGGCCAATTGTTTTGATTATGCCTATGAAGCATCGAAGATTGCAGTGGAACATATGACGCCAGTTATACTTTTAACTGATGGATATCTGGCAAATGGTTCCGAGCTTTGGAATATACCGAAGACATCAACACTTCCCACAATAAAACCACCATTTGTAAAAGACAATGATAAAGAATACAAACCATACAGAAGAGATCCTGAAAAGTTGAACAGGTTTTGGGCATTGCCCGGACAGGAGGGATTGAGGCACCGTGTTGGCGGACTGGAGAAGGCAGATGTCACAGGCCAGGTATCGCACGATCCCATGAATCATCAGATTATGGTGGGACAGCGACAGGCGAAGATTGAAAAAGTAGCAGAGTTTATACCCGAACAGGATATTATTGGCGAGAAAGAGGGTGATCTGCTCGTGATTGGATGGGGTGGAACATATGGCGGTTTGATTACGGCTGTGAGCGATTTGCAAAAAGAAGGTTACCGCATCAGTCTGGCACATTTTTCATACCTCCATCCCTTGCCAAAGAACACGGGCGAGGTGTTTAAAGGGTTTAGGCATCAAATTGTCTGTGGAGTCAATACAGGACAATATGCTTCGCACCTGCGGTCGAAGTATCAGGAGCACCAGTTTTTACAGTTTAATAAGATTCAGGGGCTTCCGTTCTTTATTTCAGAATTGAAAGAGAAGTTTCTTGGCGTAATAAAGGGAGAGTGAGGGTGGAGAATGGAGAGTGGAGAATGGATAGGGGTGTTATTGGTTATTGGTTATTTGAGAATATGGTACAGATTTGTTTGATATACGTTTAAAGACAGGATTATGGCAGATAAAGTTATTGGAACAGGGACATTGACAAACAAAGATTTTAAGCTTGATACAGCGGTGAAATGGTGTGCTGGTTGTGGTGCACATTCGGTATTGTCTTCTATTCAGAAAACGCTTCCTGAAACCGGGGTGCGTAAAGAAGATGTGGTGTTTGTATCAGGAATTGGTTGCTCATCAAGGTTTCCCTATTACATTGATGCATATGGTTTCCATAGCATGCATGGCCGTGCTTCAGCCATTGCATCGGGGGTAAAAACTGCCAATCCAAACCTGAGTGTATGGGTTATGACAGGAGATGGTGACAGCATGGCCATTGGGGGAAATCACTTTATCCATATTATCAGACGGAATATCAATGTGAATATCATTTTATTCAATAATAAGATTTATGGTCTTACCAAGGGACAATATTCACCCACAACGCCAAAGGGCAGTGTTACAAAGACCTCACCAGAAGGAACCATTGAAAATCCGTTTCAGCCGGGAGAACTGGCAATGGGTGCACAAGGGACATTTTTTGCCAGGGTGGTGGACAGTGATCCAAAGATGATGAAGGATGTATTCTTAAAAGCCGCTCAGCATAAAGGGACTTCTGTAGTTGAAGTGCTCCTTAACTGTGTGATATTTGCAAATGAGGTGCATAAGGAGATTACAGGAAAGGATGTGCGCGATGATCATCAAATTTACCTTAAAGATGGTGAGCCGATGATTTTTGGGAAAAACCGGGATAAGGGCATCAGGTATAACTGCAATCAGCTGGAGGTGGTTACAATTGGCGAAAACGGAATCACAGAGGATGATTTGCTGGTGCATAATGCCACCAATCCGGACGACTCAACACACTATAACCTTGTGCGTATGGGTTTGCCGGATTTTCCGGTGGCCATGGGTGTTGTCAGGTCAGCTGAATCTACCGTATTTGAATCGATGATGCATGACCAGGTTAAGCATGCCCAGGAAACAAGCAATATAAAAAATGTGGACGACCTGCTGCATAGTGGTAATGTATTTAGTATTGACGAATAGAATTTATGGCGCAAACTCCCCGTTCAGAAGAAGAGATTCAGCGACTGATCGCTGAGAGAAAGGAGCGGCTGAAGGAGCTTACCTGTATAAACCATACCAATCAGATTATTAAGGAAAATCGTTCGGTGGAAGAGACCCTCGAGCAGATTGCAGGTATACTTCCACCTGCCTGGCAGTATCCTGAAATGACCGTAGCCCGGATCCGGCTTAATAACAATTTTTATTACAGTCCGGGCTTCCGTGAGAGCAATTACGTTATGAAATCAAAGTTCTCTACCATCAATAATCAGGATGGAGAGATACAGGTCTATTACCTAAAGACATTTGAAGAGCAGGATGAGGGTCCTTTTCTTAAGGAAGAGCGTCAACTGATTGATAACCTGGCATCCATACTTGAAAATTACCTGAACAGTCTGCATGCAAAATCCCTGCTTCGCAAAAGTGAGCAGTACGATTCAATCCGTAAAGAAAAGGAAATCAGTCAGCTCAAAAAGTCAGGCGAGATCAACTCACGCATGCTGCTACAAAAGTTTCTGAACAAGCAGAATGCCAATCGCGACATTTTTCATGATCTGATGCCATTTAAGGTGAAGGAGATTTTACTTGTCTCCACCTTATACGATGCCTTTAGTATTGAGAAGGAGGGCCGTTTTTCAGATCACATCCTGGGTGAGTACCAGCAGCTGAACCTCACATCTATGCCGCGCGTTACGGGCGTGTCGAATTACAATGATGCCATGGAGCAACTGACGTCGCAGCATTTCGATCTTGTGATCCTGATGATTGGAACAGACCGTCAGACACCGATAATTGTTGCCTCCAGAGTAAAGGAAGAATATCCTTACATTCCGATTTATGTGTTACTGAACAATGACCGCGAGATATTGAGTTTCAAAGAGGCGAACCCGGGATTAAGCAAGATTGATAAACTGTTTGTCTGGAACGGTGATTCAAACGTTTTCTTTGCCATGGTAAAGCACCTGGAGGATCGGGTGAATGTTGACAACGACACGCAGATCGGGATGGTGAAGGTAATCTTGCTTGTTGAGGATTCTGAAAAATACTATTCCCGATACTTACCTTTACTGTACAATATTGTAATGGAGCAAACCAAGCGGATTATCGATGATGTGAGTACCGATGATCTTTTCAAGGTATTACGATTGCGGGCACGTCCAAAGATAATGCTGGTATCATCGTACGAAGAGGCCCTGGAGGTTGTTGATATGCATAAGGAAAATCTGCTATGCCTTATTTCTGATGTGGAGTTTATGCGGAAGGGGGTCTCCGACGAGAATGCCGGTTTTAGCCTGGTGAAACAGGTGAAAGACCTGGTGCAAGGCCTTCCCACGGTAATACAGTCATCGGATATAAATAACTCCAGAAAGGCATATGAGCTCAAGAGTAGCTTTATAAATAAAAATTCCGATACGTTATTGCAGGACATCAGGAATTTTATTTCTTACCAACTGGGGTTTGGGAATTTCATCTACAAAGATGCCAGTGGTAAGAAAATTGCAGAAGCGAAATCGCTGAAGGAATTTGAGCAGCAGATTGAGAAGATACCGGATGAATCGATGGTTTACCATGGGAAGCGAAATCATTTTTCATTATGGCTGATGGCACGCGGTGAACTGAAGATTGCCAAGATGATTAACCCGGTAAAGGTGACCGATTTTAAGACACCGATGGAGTTCAGGAATTACCTGAAGCATGTAATCAAGAATTACCGCAATGAGAGCAATACAGGGAAAATTATCAATTTCGAGGAGTCGGCACTGCAAGATGAAACAAATATTGTGAGTCTGGGAACCGGACCACTTGGAGGAAAGGGGCGTGGATGTGCATTTATTAACAGTTTGATTTATAATTTGAATTTTCCTGAGATCATACCTGAATTGAATATCTGTACACCCAGAACCAGTATTGTGGGCACAGATGAATTTGACATGTTTATTGAGCGAAATGCTTTGAAAGAAGTGATTTTGCAGGAGAAAGATTATAATAAGTTGCGGAAATCCTTTCTTCAGTCGGAACTCTCATATCATCTTGAAAAGAAGCTGAAGGGATTACTGAAACAATTAAACAGGCCTTTGGCAATTCGCTCTTCCAGCTTACTGGAAGATTCTACGATGCAACCCTTCAGCGGTATTTTCGATACTTATCTGATTCCGAATAATGATTCGTCGTTTAATAAGCGGTTCAATCAGCTTGCCACTTGTATCAAGCTTGTTTATGCATCGATCTATTCCCCTCATTCGCGAAGTTATTTTGAGGCGATTAATTTTAAGCTTGAAGAGGAAAAAATGGGTGTAGTGATACAGGAGGTGGTTGGAACGTTGCATGGAGATTATTTTTATCCCTGTGTGAGCGGTACTGCCCAATCGCACAACTATTATCCCGTGGCACATATGGAGCCGGAAGACGGATACGCATTGGCGGCACTGGGGTTAGGACATTATGTAGTCAATGGTGAGAAGTCATATCGGTTCTCGCCTGTATACCCCTCCCTCGAGATAAATACACCGCAAAAATTATTTAAAGATTCACAAGTGCATTACTACGCGCTGGATATGAATAGTACGGATGTGGATTTTGTGGAACATGGCAGTGAGGCAAACCTTGTGAAGCTTGATACTTCGGTGGCCGAGGAGGATGGTGTGCTGAAACACCTGGCATCGGTGTACGACATGGATAACGATCGCATTGAGGCGGGGATTGCATCAGCTGGTCCGCGGATACTGAATTTTGCCAATATTTTAAAATATGACTATGTGCCATTGGCTAAGACCTTGCGGTTGATACTTGATGTGGGGAAGGAGGCACTGGGTTCGCCGGTGGAGATTGAGTATGCGCTCGACCTTGATCGTACAACAAATGGCAAACCATCATTTCATTTGCTACAGATTAAGCCGATGATAGGCACAGGGACTGAATTTAGTTTTGACCCGGAACAACTGGATCGTGAGAAAATACTGATTCTTGCCGGTCAAAGCTTGGGGAAT
>CAZPTO010000282.1:0-5229 GCA_964589155.1 uncultured Bacteroidaceae bacterium
CCTTAAAATAACTTACTTTTACATCCGTTTTCTATTTAATTAGGAATTGAACTGAGTTGAAGTGAAGCGATTACATGCCCTTGTCATAAAATCATTCCTGGGACCACTGATCCTGACCTTTTTCATGGTGATTTTCATACTGCTGATGCAGTTCCTGTGGAAATATATCGATGACCTGGTCGGGAAAGGGCTGGAAACCAGCATCCTGGCAGAATTCCTGTTATATTCCAGTGCCAGTATGGTTCCCATGGCACTTCCCCTTGCAGTGCTGCTCTCATCGCTGATGACCTTCGGCAACCTGGCAGAGAACCTGGAGTTACTTGCGTTTAAATCTTCTGGTGTTTCTCTCACAAGGATCATGGCTCCGCTCACTTATGTAGTGGTGGTACTCACCATCGCTGCCTTTTTTTTCGCCAATAATGTCATGCCGGTCTCCAACCTGAAATTAACCGCCCTCATGCATGACATCAGGAGACAGCGGCCTGAGTTGCAAATACAGCCGGGTATTTTTGACAATACGATGGAAGGGTATTCCATCCGGATCGGTGACCAGGATCCAAAAACCAACCTGTTGAAAGACATTTGGATCTATGACCATACAGACAAAGCAGGGAATGTGAGTGTAACCGTGGCTGATTCAGGTTACATGAAAATGTCGAGCGACGAAAAACACCTCATGCTGACGCTTTTCAACGGGAACAGCTATGTGGAACTTCAGAAGACCAGGAAAAGAAATGAACCAAAAACCTACCCGCACCGGAGGGATAAATTTGCAGCGCAGGAAATGCTTATCGAACTTACGGGTTTCGGATTGAACCGTACAGATCAAAGTCTCTGGAAAAACAGTTTTTCAATGATGAACCTTGAGCAACTCACCCATTTCGAAGATTCACTGGGACAGGACATCGGTAACCTGCAAAAATCCGTTAAGGACCTGATTGAAAACAGCACCATAAATAAGAAAAAACGCAACCTGCATATCAATCCTGCTTCGCTCGATTCTGCAAAGCGTGCTGACCTCCAACCAGCGCACATTGTCCTTGATGTCGATTCTGTATTCAACACGATGAGTAAGGTACAGAAGCGGCGGGCTGTGGTACAGGCCATCAACGTCGCACGCACCAATAAATCTTTCGTGGCCACCAACGCCAACACCGTGGAATACAAGATCAAACGGTTGCGGAGATACCAGATCGAGAAACACCGGAAATTCACCCTTGCTATCTCATGCCTGATCTTTTTCTTTATTGGCGCACCGCTGGGTGCTATTATCAGGAAAGGAGGGCTTGGAATGCCGGTCATTGTAAGCGTACTGTTTTTCCTGGTCTGGTATATGATATCCATCACAGGTGAAAAGTTTGTCAGGGAAGACATGATCGCCCCGTTTGCAGGGATGTGGCTTTCGGCATTCCTGCTGATCCCACTGGGGGTATTCGTTACATACAAAGCATCAACAGATTCCGTGATCATGAACATTGAATCCTATTTCAACTTCTTTAAGAAGTTCAAAAAATGGATGCGAAAAAGATTCATGCAGGTACGATGATGAGATTACTGATCCTGAGTACAAAACTACCTTACCCTCCCAGGGACGGCGGTGCGATTGCAACACTGAACCTGGCATCAGGACTGGCCGATGCCGGAATAGATGTCAGCATGCTTACTTTTAATACAGTTAAGCACCATACAAATCCCGAAGACCTGCCGGCAGGTCTCCGAAGCATGATTCGTTTTCAAGCCATAGATAAAGACACTTCCATCAGACCATTAAAAGCACTCTGTAACCTCTTTTTCTCCAGGCAACCCTACATTGCTGAACGTTACCAGGACAGAAAATTCAGGGAACAGCTGATCGACCTGGTTACATCGACCCATTTCGATTATGTCCAGCTGGAAGGTCCTTACCTGGGGCAGTATATTCCGGACATAAGAAAACATACCTCAGCCGGGATCTCCCTGAGGGCGCACAATGTGGAACACCTGATCTGGAAAAGGAGACAACAGAACGCAACCGGACCACTCAGGAAATTCTATTTTGGTCTCCTTGCAAAGAGAATCAAAAGACTCGAGATGGAAATCATCCGCAAGATTGACTTGTTGATTCCCATCTCAACGCCCGACGCTGAAATCTTAGCCAAAGAACAACAGTTGCCTTCCATCATCATTCCTGCCGGACTGGACCTGCGTGAATATACACTGACATCCGGGGGGAAAGGAAACGAAATATGCTTCATCGGGGCACTTGACTGGGCTCCCAACCAGGAAGGACTCGCCTGGTTCATCGACCTTGTATTGCCCAGGGTGCTCGAAAAAAAACCTGGTGCGCAACTCCATGTAGCGGGTCGTAATGCGCCCCATGGGATCATCAGCCTATTGTCACACCCTGCCGTGATTTACCATGGAGAAGTAGAAGATGCGCAGGCGTATATGCTTAATTTCGGAATCCTGGCTGTCCCCTTGCTCACCGGGAGCGGAATACGCATCAAGATCCTGGAAGGTATGGCCATGGGAATGTGCATCGTCACGACGCATACCGGGGCAGCAGGTCTTCCCGCACAGCATGGGAAGCACCTGTTTACAGAGGATGATCCGGAACAATTTGCCGATCGACTGCTGGAACACCTTGACGATCCTTCCAGGCGCAACGCCATTGGCAAGGCCGCCCGGAAAATGATACATGAAAAATTTGATACCTTTACCATTGCTTCCGGCCTGGCAGCTTTCTATAAAAAAATGGCATGATCATCTGGCACATCATATTCTGGACCACGCTTTTCCTGATCCTGCATTCCTATTTGCTGTACCCATGGATTCTCCAGGTACTGTCGGCAAGAAAAAAGGAGAACGATCTGCTGTATTCCGATGAAGCACTTCCTGCCGTGACCATCATCATGTCTGTGTACAATGAAGAAAAAGTAATCGCGGAAAAACTCGATTCAATGCTGGATGCAGTCTATTCCCCGGAAAAAATAACCATTCTCGTGGGATCGGACGCATCTTCTGACCGGACCAATGAAATCCTGGCGGGTTATCACGAGAAGGATGCACGCGTGCAACCTCGCATATTCACTGAAAGACGCGGCAAACCGGGAGTGATCAACCAGCTTGTGGACGAAGCGAAGAATGATTTTATTATCATGACCGATGCCAAGGTAATCTTCCATAAAAAAACCATCCCTACCCTGATGCGCCATTTCAAAAACGGTCAGATCGGTATCGTGGGTGGCAATGTCCTGAACGAATCGGTGGAAAAGGACGGGGTCTCCATCCAGGAAAAAGCATTCATGTCACGCGAAATGTTGATCAAATACCGCGAGGGCCTGGTTTGGGGAGCAACTGTGGGCGTTTACGGCGCCATCTACGCCATCAGGAAAGAGCTATTCACCAGGGTCCCGGAAGGATTTGCCGTAGATGATTTTTTCATCTCCATGAATGTACTGCGGAAAAAGAAACAGGCCATCCTTGATATCCATGCAATCACCTACCAGGAAGTACCCAACCTGCTCTCGGAAGAATACCGGAGAAAAGTGAGAATAGCAACCGGGAATTACAGGAACATGCGCTATTTCGGCCGGGAGCTTCTCCGCCCTTGGAAAGGGGCTTCCTTTGCATATTTATCCCACAAGGTGATCAGGTGGCTTGGTCCCTTCATCATTCTCCTGTTTATGCTGTCAAATATATTTCTCTATCCCTCCCTTCGGTTCTATGAATATACGCTATTCGGTCTTGCTGGAGCGCTGTGCCTCCCGATTATTGACTATTTTCTGAGTAAAATCGGAATACATATTGTATTTTTGCGCTTCGTAAGACATTTCGTCACCATGAATATCGCATTGATCCATGGATTTATTAACAATTTAGGAGGGATAAGGAAAGATGTCTGGCAACCAACCAACAGATAAAGCTATACGGTTAAACCCGATCGAGGAAGCAATCGAGGATATCCGAAATGGAAAGATCATCATTGTCGTGGATGATGAAGACCGGGAAAATGAGGGGGATTTCATTGCCGCGGCCGAACTTGCCACACCTGAAACCATCAATTTTATGGCTGTGCATGGCCGTGGATTGATCTGCGCCGCCCTTACAGAAGAGCGCTGCAAGGAGCTGGACCTGCCCATGATGGTACAGTCCAATACCAGCAGTCATAATACCGCATTTACTGTATCCGTGGACCTCATCGGCAGTGGGACCAGCACCGGGATCTCTGCATCGGACCGCGCCAAAACGGTACGTGCCCTGGTGGACCCGACGACCCGTCCGGATAACCTCGGCAGACCAGGCCACATCTTTCCGCTTAAATCAAAATACCTGGGTGTGCTGCGCAGGGCAGGACATACGGAAGCTGCGGTTGACCTGACGAAGCTCGCGAACCTCAGGCCCGGCGGCGTGTTGGTGGAGATCATGAATGAAGACGGCACCATGGCAAGACTGCCGGAGCTGGCCCGGATTGCGGACAAGTTCAACCTGAAGATCGTTACCATCAAGGATCTGATAGCATACAGGTTGCAGTCGGAAAGCATCATAGTGAAAGGTGTGGAAGTGAATCTTCCCACTGCCTATGGTGATTTCAAACTCACCCCGTTTATCCAGAAATCCAATGGCATGGAACATGTTGCACTAACCAAAGGTGCCTGGACCAAGGAAGATGCTGTACTTACCAGGGTGCATTCCTCCTGCGTGACGGGTGATATCTTTGGCAGTTATAAGTGCGACTGCGGCGAGCAACTTCACAAAGCCATGGAGATGATCGACAAGGAGGGAACCGGAGCGGTGATCTACCTCAACCAGGAGGGACGCGGCATCGGACTGTATAATAAGATGCGGGCCTATAAACTGCAGGAAACAGGAATGGATACTGTGCAGGCCAACCTGGAACTGGGATTTGAAGAAGATGAACGGGATTACGGCGTCGGGGCCGGAATCCTGCATGAACTGGGCATCGGCAAGGTACGATTGCTATCCAATAACCCGATTAAGCGAAAAGGACTGGAAGGATATGGGCTGGAGATTGTTGAAACCCTGCCACTCGAGGTTCCTCCCAACAAACACAACGAATTCTACCTCGAAACCAAGCGATCCAAAATGGGCCATTTCCTGGATCTTGCCACTTATAATAACAATCCGGAAAAATGAAAAACAGCGATATCCGGATTGTCTTCATGGGTACACCGGAATTTGCTGTGGCACCCCTGCAGGCGATCAAGTCAGCAGGAATGAACATCGTGG
>CAZPTO010000283.1:0-5218 GCA_964589155.1 uncultured Bacteroidaceae bacterium
CGACCTGAATGAAAAGATCAACACTGGTCTTTCGGATGCAGAGCGCTCTGAATCCAGGTCACGCAGAATCAGTATCTATTCTTTCTCTGCGCTGGCAGCGGGATTGCTGATCATTTTCAGCGTCTATATTGGCTTTCTCAGGGAGGACCACACCAATGCCATGACCCAGTATGCCATTGAGGACCCTGACCTTGCTTACGTGGAAGCAAAAAGGGCACTGGAATATGTATCGTTGAAATGGAACAATGCCACTTCAGAACTTGACAATCTGAACCAGGTCAATAAGACGATGGAGAAGGTCAGTACCATCAACAAATTATCCAGCGGATCCAGGGAATTGAATCTCCTTGGTAACCTGAAGAAAGCGGATCAAATTAAATTACAGTAAACATCGTAACAATATACAATCATGAAAAAGATTATCACAATACTGCTCCTGGTCGCCATTGCAGGCAGCATCAGTGCACAATCAGCCATCGACCGTATCTTCGATAAATATGCTGGACAGGATGGATATACAACTGTTGTAATCAATAGTTTTATGTTCAGGTTTCTGTCAGATATCGAAACCAATGATCCGGATTATGAAACATTTAAGAAAGCAACACAGGGGATTGAATCGATCCGGATTCTTACCCAGGAAGGAGCGGGCTCAGTACCGTTCGGTAAAGAGCTCCTGAAGATACTGCCACGTGATGAGTACGAAGAACTCATGGTGGTCAAGGAGTCCGATGAAGAAGTCGTGTTCCTGGTAAAAGAGGAGGGAGATCAAATCGTTGAGTTCCTGTTGATCGTTTCAGGCAACGGGGATGAGGATGCACTCATTGCCATTACAGGAAATATCGATTTGGAAAGCATTTCCAGCCTGACCAGTGGTATGGACCTGCCGGCAATGGAAAACCTTGAAGGACTCGATGAGTAACATTCCATAGCATGTTCCCAGTTAATCCAGGGAGATTCAGGTGATCTCCTTGAAATAAGCAAAAGATATGCATTCGTTTACCGGGGACAGCTTTCAGGCGTTGCCTGGAACGGCATTCAATAATAGAGGATCTTTTCCACCTTGTTCTTTCTCAGCCAACTGCTGAGGATCTGTCGCACATCCCTGTTGTCGAGGGCTGGCTTCACGCAGTTCAGCATCTGATCCACACCCAGGTACCCCTCTTCCACTGAGAGATACCCATACCCCAGGTACATTCCTTTTTCGATCCTGATGACACATCTTTCAGCAGCATCCCTTCCCTCGTCAATAATCAACATATTGCCCTGGTCCAGCCTGTATTTAGCCAGCAATTCGTCTGCACGCCTGTTGTATTCCTTTACAGGTTCCTTCTGGATGCATGCACCGTTGCATTGACGGATGCCATAATGAAAACACGCACCGTCAGTCACGTACAAACCGCTTAATTTCTGACAAAGCCAATGTTTCTCCACCTGGCGTGTGAGCATCTCACGTGCCTCGGTCTTATTGTTGAAAGCAGTCACAGGCGGCTCAAGACGATCTGAAACACGTGCAAGATGCAAGGTGATGTATCCGAAATTATCCTTGCCGGTATACAATCCCCAATGTGAAAGTGATCTGCGCTGTGCACGGTTGTATATGGGCTTGTTCTGCTTGATCTCCTCAGATTCTTTCAATAATGCAATTAACTCACTGCCAGTAAGCTCAAAAGAGATGGAGGCGATCCGCTCACGCATCTCGATGGAGCGCTTTCCTTCATTGTTACCCAGGTGGGAAAGGACACGCTTCCTGATATTCTTGCTTTTGCCGATATACAGCAGGGTATTTTGTTCGTCGTAAAAATAATAGGTGCCTGCTTTTTCCGGCAATGCCTCTATGTCTTCAACAGAGAGGTTTCCATTCAGATTCTTGTACTTTTGTGCAGGTCCGGTAAACGGATCCAACGTGCTTCCGTTCATTCCTGACCTTGCCTTCAAAAGATCAAACAGTTTCACAGTCGCAAAGGCGTCTCCTGCCGCCCTGTGTCTGTCATTTATTTTAATCCCCAGTTCATTACATAATTTGCCCAGGCTGTACGACTTATAGCCGGGGATGATCTGCTTGCTCAGTTTTACGGTACACAGTGTGTCCCGTTTGTATTCGTATCCCAGCCGGTTAAATTCGCTCTTGATAAATCCGTAATCGAAGTTCACATTGTGGCCGACAACAATATGACCTTCGGTACGTTGAACGAGTTCTTTTGCAATTTCGTAGAACCTGGGAGCATCGGCAACCATCTCATTGGTGATGCCTGTCAGGCCGGTAATAAATGCAGGTATGTTTTTTTCAGGATTGATCAGGGTCGACCATTCATCCACGATCTTTTCCCCATCATGAAAATAGATGGCGATTTCCGTGATCTTTTCTGCTTTCGGGCTTCCGCCGGTTGTCTCAATATCAAGAATGGCGTACATATGCTTACAATCTCCGTGCGCTCCGTTTACATGATCAGGGCCATTCCGGATCTGTCCTTGCTGGTATTTGCGAGGGTGTTCTTACTTTTCCGTTGTGGGTTCATTCATTTGCTGAACCGGCAGATTTTTTTGCCGGTGCTTTTTTCCTGGGAGCACTTTTCTCTTCACTCTTTGCCTCTTTTTGAGCCGCAGTTTCTTTTTCGTCTTTTACAGTTGCGGATTTGGCTTCTTTCTTCCCCTCTTCATCCTTCTCCTCCTTTTTCGCAGCTTTTGCGTTCGCTTCCTTCTTCACTTCATCCTTCTTCACTTCATCTTTCTTCCCCTCTTCATCCTTCTCCTCCTTTTTTGCAGCTTTTGCATTCGCTTCCTTCTTCACTTCATCTTTCTTCACTTCATCTTTCTTCTCCTCTTCAGTCTTCTCCTCTTTTTTCGCAGCGGACTTTGCGTCTTTCTTCACCTCTTCATTTTTTCCGTGTTCATCCTCTTTTTTCTCCTATTGCTTTGGCTCCTGTTTCTCGTCTTTGGGTGCAGCAGTTGTTTTTTCCGCCGGCTTTTCCGCCGGCTTTTCTTCAGGTTTTGCAACTGGTTCTTCCACTGCAGTTTTCAATGTTTCAGCAGCTTTTTCAGATTCCATTGCCTGAACTTTCGCAGTGGATGTGCTGGTGCGCTTTTTTGCTGCAGGCTTGACAATTGTGTTACCGGATTGCTTTTTGCGCGGCCGCAACCTACCGTATGAACCACTGAAAAGCTTTCCTCGTTTGGTTTTTTTGTCTCCTTTCCCCATGCTTGTATATTTTTAGTAAACTATCAAAATTAACGATTATTTGCTTTTCTGCAAATCCTGAATGAAGAGGAATGCAATGAACCATTGAACCTTTCGTTAGGTTATATATATAAAACAGATGATTAAAAATCGTATTAAATGAATTATAGAAAAGTCATATTCGGATTAATTGTAACACTATTTTTAATCCCCGGGCTTCATGCACAGGAGAAGGCTGGAAATGACCCGGACAATGCAATGGCCACAACTCCAGAAATAATTAAAAATCCTATGAAATACAATAAGCTGAACGAATTTGAGCAGTATGTGATCCTGAACAAGGGGACCGAACGTCCCGGAACAGGTAAATATGAAAAACATAAGAAGAAAGGTACATATGTCTGCAAACAGTGTAATGCACCACTCTATACGTCTGAGGATAAGTTTGAAAGCAATTGCGGATGGCCCAGTTTCGATGACGAGATCGAAGGTGCAGTAACCCGGACACCCGATCCCGACGGACGCAGAACGGAGATTACCTGCACCAATTGCGGTGGTCACCTCGGACACGTATTTCTCGGAGAACGTTTTACAGAGAAAAATACGCGTCACTGTGTCAATTCTGTTTCATTGAAATTTGTTCCTGACCAGGCTGATTAAGTCGGAGTCATAAAACATCGTTGAAGGGCAGGGGGGTGCATTTTACATCCCTGGTGAATATCCATGTTCAAGGTGAATTGGCTGGATCGACGAAAGTTCGCCCACTGAAGCTATTTACCTAGCTGTACCTGATGTAGTCCTTGTATTCCAGGAAATAATCTTCCAGGGCGGTCATCCGGTCAAAAAAGAACATGTTGACCCGGTTCCAGCTTTGCCGGTTCAGGATACTCACACCCTCAATTGCGGTATAGATCCTGCTTACGGCTTTGTTGTTCTCCCGGATGTATTCGAGTTCCCATATCGTGTTTTCGCCCAATGCCTTGTTGATCTGGCTCCTTGTCGATTCCAGCTTTTCATAAAGCGCAAGGCGTTTATCAATGTTGCGTGTTTCGATATCAATTCCCACCAGCGCGGATTGTTCATCGAAATGAAAGCGCAGGTTCAATGCATTGATCCCGGTCCTATCCAGGATCCATTTTCCGGTGCGGCCCTTGTTTTTCCTGCGTTTGTTTGTAAAATCCTGGAATTGCCTCCAGAATGCTACACGTAGTTCCTTTGCTTCTTCACGTGAATACATGGGCAGTAGTTTTTTGTGTTCCGAAAGATAGCGTATTCAGACCGAAAGAAAAATGAAATGTACTGGCGTCCCCTCATCCTTTAGTACCTGTATTCATCATAAACCCGGGCGTCTATTACATCCAAAACATTACCTCATTCATTTGCCGGGGATACAGGTAAGATTTATTTGTCATAATAGTATATTAGTCCCAACTTTGTTGCTTTAGATAAAGACAGATCCGATGAACAACATGACAAAAGATTATAAAGAGTCGCTGATCGCTATGCGCAGACGGTTACATCAATACCCGGAGACTGCGCACCAGGAAAAAAAAACAGCCGGGTATATGCTGGAATTTTTGGGACAGTTTAATCCCGATAAATTGATCAGCGGTATTGGCGGACATGGCATTGCAGCCATTTATAATGGTAAAAATGAGGGTCCTGCAGTTCTTATCCGCTGCGAACTGGACGGACTCCCAATCAAGGAGGTGAGTAAGCTGGATCACAGGTCTGTTCATGAAGGCAAAGGCCACCTTTGCGGACATGACGGTCATATGACCATGGTGGCCGGACTGGCACCATTGCTTGCGGTATCAAGACCGCTCTCCGGATCTGTCATATTGTTGTTCCAGCCTGCAGAAGAGACGGGTGAGGGAGCAGAAATGGTGCTCAATGATGAAAAGTTTCAACATATTCAACCTGATTATGTATTTGCATTGCTTAACCTGACCGGGTACCAGAAGAATTCTATAATAATTAATGAAAATATCTTTAGTTCCGCCTCGGTGTGACTTACGATCAGTCTTCACGGCAAATCAT
>CAZPTO010000284.1:0-5189 GCA_964589155.1 uncultured Bacteroidaceae bacterium
CCAGGCTGCCGCCGGGAATGCAAACTTTTCCGTTACCTTTGACCACTTCGATTACGGCGCCGGGCATTATAAAGAACACGGCGTGTTCATGCCCGCAGATGGTCTTGAAAAGCTTCAATCATACGATGCCATCCTGTTCGGGGCAGTCGGACTTCCCGATGTGGATGACACCCTGCCGGCAAAGGATTATACATTCCGTGTCCGGACCCATTTTGAGCAATATGTAAATTACCGGCCGGTCAGGAACTGGAAAGGTGTGCAACGGCCACTGCGCAGCGAGCAGCCGTTCGACTTCGTGGTGGTCCGGGAGAACACGGAAGGAGAGTTCGTGCAGGTGGGCAGCCAGGTAAAGCCTGATTCACCAGACGGAATGGGGATCGACACCAGTATTTTTACGCGAAAAGGGATTGAAAGGATCGCTCATTATGCATTCCGGTTGGCCAGAACCCGCAGAAAGCACGTCACCACGGTCACCAAGTCCAATACGCTGATCAACAGCCTGACCTATTGGGACAGGGTCATCGGTGAGGTCGCTGAACAGTACCCTGACGTGGAACACCGTTATATGTATATTGATGCCACCTCTGCCAATTTCGTTCTGAAACCATGGACCTTTGATGTGGTGCTGACCTCTAATCTGTTTGGGGACATTCTCAGTGATCTGGGCGGAGCACTGATGGGCAGCCTGGGGCTGGGAGGAAGTGGAAACATCAATCCGGAAAAGGAATATCCCTCCATGTTTGAACCGATCCACGGATCAGCGCCAGACATTGCCGGGCAGGGAATTTCAAACCCGGTGGGCATGTTCTGGTCTGTGGCCCTGATGTTGGAGCACCTTGGTGAAATGCAAGCCGCTACGGCGATTATGGAGGCGACGGACCGGACCCTTGAACAGGACTTCCTGCCGGTGGATATTGGCGGAACAACTGGTACAGAAGCACTCACTGATAAGGTGATCCTGAATCTCTGAATCATGGAAAACAGGCGCATTACAGATATAAGTATGACTCTGAAGGAACCCATGCGGGGATTCAGGAAGTCGGAGGCCAGGACACTGGTTGATGACGGGTGGAATGCCTCTACCCTTGAGATCTATTCACACGCGGGCACCCACATGGATGCGGCTTTGCATTTTGAGGCCGGTGAAGAAACTATCGATACCATCCCGACAGACCGGTTGGTATGCATGTGCCATATTGCAAAGATCCAACAATGTACTCCAGGGATGCTGGTCACCCTGAAACATCTGGGTCCCGCTGCTGAGTCACTACATCCGGGTGAAGGACTGATTATTCATACCGGTTGGAGCCAATATGCAGATGATCCTGTTATCTACCGTGACCAGTTGCCCAGGATCAGTGAAGAACTGGCCAGGTGGCTGACAGAAAAAAAGGTCAACATTCTGGGGGTGGAGCCGCCGTCCGTTGCGGACGTGAATAATCCCGGGGAATTGCAGTTGGTACATCGTATCCTGATGGAAGGAGACGTGCTCATCCTGGAAGGATTGTGTAACCTTGAAAATATCCAGGGGAACTATGTCCAGCTGGTGGCTCTACCGCTTAAAATCGGCGGAGGGGATGGGGCTCCGGTTCGTGCAATTGTTATTGAATCCTGAAGGATCAATCTTAGCCCGTACTATATGAGTGCATGCCAGTGAGCCACTTGTTAATTAGGAGCATAATTTATAGCAAAAAATGAGATCACTATAATTTTCAAATTGTTATGAAATCCAATCAAAATCTTGTCCTACTGTTTTTATTCTTACTCATGTATTCCTGTGACAATGGTCCGGAAGTGAATGTGTCCGGAGAACTGATGACCTGGCACAGGATCACCCTGGAAGTCCCGGGACCTTTCCACTCGGAGCAAAGCGATCCCAATCCTTTCCTGCAATACAGGCTTGAAGCAACCTTTACCAATGGGAACAGATCCTACCGTGTGCCCGGCTACTTTGCCGCCGATGGCAGTGCTGCCGAGACAGGGTCCGGTTCAGGACAGAACTGGAAAGTGCATTTTTCACCGGACGAGCCAGGTACTTGGCAATACAGGATCTCTTTTCACAAAGGAAAAGATATTGCAATCTCTTCGGATCCTGAGGCCGGAACACCATTGCCTGCTGATGAAATTTCGGGTGAATTCACTGTTGCGCCAACAGATAAGTCAGGAGTTGATTTCAGGGGGAAGGGCCGTTTGATCCATTCCGACGGTCATTATTTGGTCCATGCCGGTACGGGTGAAGTGTTTTTAAAAGGCGGTGCCGACAGTCCTGAAAATTTCCTGGGGTTCCAGGATTTTGATGGCACCTATTATGGAGGTACAAACAAGCAACGCACAGGTGAAGATGCACCCAACGCCGGTCTGCATGCATACACTCCACATATCGGTGATTGGAAAGAAGGCGATCCTGAATGGCAGGAAGCCAAGGGAAAAGGGATCATTGGCGCCCTGAATTACCTGGCTTCCAAGGGTATGAATTCTGTCTATTTTCTCACCTTCAATATACTGGGGGATGGCGAAGATGTATGGCCTTATACGGACAGGAATGAAAGGTACAGGTTTGACTGTTCAAAACTGGACCAGTGGGAAATCGTGTTTGCACACATGGAGCAACTGGGGATCATGATGCATGTGGTGCTGCAGGAAACGGAGAATGAACACGTTTTAGACGGCGGTTATCTTGATGTGCAGCGGAAATTGTATTTGCGTGAATTGGTGGCCCGTTTTGCCCACCATAATGCCATTACATGGAACCTGGGAGAGGAGCACGGACCTGTAGGTTGGATGAAATATGCACAATCTATAGAGGACACAAAACGCATGGCAGATTACCTGCGGGAAATCGATCCCTATGACCATTTTATCGTGATGCATACCCATCCGAGTCCTGGTAACCGGGCAGAATATCTTCCGGAATACCTGGGATTTACATCCATCAACGGACCTTCCATCCAGGCAGGAAATCCCTACACTGCACACAGGTCAACTTTGAAATGGCTGCAGTCCTCACGTGAAGCCGGGCACCCCTGGGTTGTATGCATTGATGAGATCGGACCGCATTGGAAGGGCGCGTTACCGGATGCTGTGGATCCTGCGCATGATACCATTCGCAAAGAGGTATTATGGGGCAACCTCATGGCAGGAGGCGGTGGTGTGGAATGGTATTTCGGTTATAAATTCCCGCATGGTGATCTGAGTTGCGAGGACTGGAGATCACGTGATGCTTTATGGGACCAGACCAGGATTGCGCTTGAATTTTTCAGGGAACACCTGCCCGTTATGGAAATGAAAAGCATGGATGAGTTGGTTTCTGGAGCGGGGTATTGTTTTGCGAAACCAAACGAAAAGTATGCTGTATATTATACAGGTGAAGGAATATATCCACTGGATCTGCGCCAGGCAGAAGGGACTTATGAAATCTGGTGGTATGATCCATTAGCAGGGGGGCCATTGCAGCAAGGGTCGAAGGTGAGTGCAATGGGAGGCAGTATCGTGGATCCCGGAACCCCGCCTGATCTGACCCGTGGCAAGGACTGGGCCTGCCTGGTCACCAAAATGAATTAGCACACCCAGATATGTATAAATCATTTGACCAGATCATCAGGGAGCTTCCGCCGGAATATGACCGCGAGATCAATATGCATGGCGCCTGCCTGGACCGTACATTCGTAGTACTGGACGATGATCCCACGGGTTGCCAGACGGTCCATGATGTCCCGGTGAGCTTCCGCTGGGACCAGGGAACACTTGTGCATTATTTGTCCAGAGAGAGTCGCATGTTGTTCATCCTTGTCAATACACGCAGCTTACCGGAGGAGGAAGCGGTGACCATTATTTCAGAGGTCATGCGTAATTTGCGTGCCGCGTCGGTGGCTACTGGAAGGGCGTTTGTTGTGATCAGCCGAAGTGACAGCACCCTGAGGGGGCACTATCCCGCAGAGGTGGATGCAATTGAAAAGCAGTTTGGGACAGAAAAATATATGCATTGCCTCATCCCTGCATTTTTTCCGGGGGGCAGGTATACCGTCAACGATATGCACTATGTCAGGGAAGGAGACCAGATGATCCCTGCATCAGAGACCCCATTTGCGGCAGATAAGGTTTTTGGATATAACAACTCCCATTTGGCACGGTATGTTGAAGAAAAGACCGATGGGCGTGTCAGTGTCCGGCAGGTGCTTTCATTTCCCGTTCCTGGAATGCGTGAGAACGGCCCTGCCTTTGTAAAGGAAAAGCTAATGCAATCGAGTGCCCCGGTGTGTATTGTGAATGCCATGGCACAGTCGGACCTGGATGTATTTGCTGCCGGGGCATGGGAAGCAATCCTTGAAGGCAAGCGGATGATTTTCAGAAGCGGTGCATCTTTTTTAAATTCCATGGGATGCATTCCCGTAAAAGAGCCATTGGATCACAAGCAATTGAGAAGTTCAACTGAAAAAGGAGGGTTGATCATTGTAGGATCACATGTCCCGAAAACCAGCGCGCAAATGGCCCCGTTGCTTGCTTCGCCTGCAATTGTTTCCATCGAGCTTCCGGTGCAACAAATACTGACCAGCGATCGTGAAAAGAACATTTATTCCCTTGTCGGGCGCATTGAACAGCTATTAGATGATGGAAAACATGTGATGGTATATACCTCTCGCGAACCATTTCATGCAGACCATTTCAACCAGGATCAGGATCCCGTGCGGCAGGGATCGGCAGGGAAGGAGGCAGTAGATGCCGGGCAAACTGAACCCTCCGAAACGTCAATTTCTCATAGCGGGCAAGTCGGGTCTTCCGGGTTTTCGGATGCAATGCCGGAGCAGTGCAAATCATCGGAGTTGACCGATCTGCAGATAGGACAGCGCGTATCTGAATCCCTGGTGGACCTGGTTGCCGGGATCGGCACGACCCCTTCCTTTATCATTGCAAAAGGTGGCATTACTTCCCATAACATTGCAAGCAAAGGACTTGGGATAGAGTGGTCCACTGTCATCGGCCAGGCGATGCCCGGAGTGCCGGTGCTGGTGCCCGACGACCGGCCGGACCTGAAGTACATCATCTTTCCCGGCAATGTGGGAGATGAAGATGCACTGATGACCTTGTTCCTGAAACTGACGAAATAATGGATCGGTTCAGCGCCTTTTCATCATAAAATTTTAAAGAAACTGAACGATAGCTGAAGAAAAATTGAATACCAGGGATTAACA
>CAZPTO010000285.1:0-5172 GCA_964589155.1 uncultured Bacteroidaceae bacterium
TTGGTGATAACGTCGGTGATGTTGCCGGTATGGGGGCCGACCTGTATGAATCATATGCAGGTTCGATTCTTGCTACTGCTGCGCTGGGTGCTGCTGTTCCACTTGTTGGAAGTTACTCAGGGATCACACAACAAACTGCTGTGCTGGCACCCATGATGGTTGCTGCTATCGGCATTATTCTTTCCATCGTAGGTATCTTCATGGTAAGAACCAAAGAGTCTGCCACACAGAAGAACCTGCTGAATGCACTGCTGCTCGGTACAGGAGGCAGTTCATTCTTTATCCTGGTTGCTATCGCCGTGATGGCTGCCATAGGCTGGATCACATGGGGTATTTTTGGAGCTGTAGTTGCCGGACTGACGGCCGGGGTGATCATCGGACAGGCAACTGAGTATTTCACCTCTGATGAATATAAGCCTACAAAAGGAATTGCAAGACAAACGCAGGGGGGAACTGCAACAACCATCATTGACGGTATTGCCGTTGGCATGACCTCCACATGGGTCCCCGTGGTTACTATCGTTGCAGGGATTATTGCTGCATATGGATTTGCCGGCGGATTTACAAATTTTGCACATGGTGTTTATGGAATTGGGTTTGCTGCTGTAGGAATGCTTTCCACCCTGGGTATTACCCTTGCTACTGATGCATTCGGACCGATTGCTGACAATGCAGGGGGGAATGCTGAAATGTCGGAACTGGATCCCGAGGTGAGAAATCGGACCGATGCCCTGGATATGCTTGGAAATACTACAGCTGCCACTGGGAAAGGATTTGCAATAGGATCTGCTGCCCTTACAGCTATGGCATTGCTCGCAGCTTATATGGAAGAGATCAGGCTCTGGCTCGGTAAGATGGCTGACCAGGCAACTGACGGGGTGTTTACTGTAGGTGACACCGTATTTTTCCGCGGCGATCTGAACCCGATCGTTGAAGCAGGTCAGGTTGCTGTACAGCTTGAAAATGCACACATCCGCGATTTTGTTCGTGCCTATGACCTGTCACTCTTCAATCCGATGCTGCTTGGCGGTATCTTTGTAGGCTCAATGATGGCTTTCCTGTTTAGTGCACTAACCATGAAAGCAGTTGGACGTGCTGCGGGAGCTATGGTGGATGAGGTACGCAGGCAGTTCAAGGAGATGCCCGGAATTATTAAGGGTGAACAGGTGCCTGAATATGCCAAATGTGTAGCCATTTCAACGAAAGGAGCCCAGCGGGAAATGATCCTGCCTTCCCTGATTGCCATTATCGTGCCGATCGCCATAGGTGTGCTGCTCGGTGTGGCCGGAGTTGTTGGATTGCTGGTTGGCGGACTCACTACAGGTTTTACACTCGCTGTATTTATGAATAATGCAGGAGGTGCGTGGGACAATGCCAAGAAATTCATTGAAAAAGGAAATCATGGCGGTAAAGGAAGTGACTCGCACAAATCCGCTGTTGTTGGTGATACCATAGGCGATCCATTCAAGGATACTTCAGGTCCCTCATTGAACATACTTATCAAGCTGATGACCATGATCTCTGTTGTGATGGCAGGTCTGACCGTGGCATTCAGTATATTCTAGAAAAACGTATTGAATGATTATATGAAGCCGGTTCAGCAATGGACCGGCTTTTTTTAACACCTTTTCCGGATGTGTGATCCCTGCATAAAAAGGAGATCATGTATTGCGACAGGGAATTCTGTACCAGGACCCTGACCTGTCAATGGTTTGACTGCCAGGTTACTATACATCCTGCGAATGATCAGCTGCCGTTAGCTCTCGGAAATGTTTCCAGCCTGAATTCCCTGCCATCATATACGCCATAACTGTAGCTGGTGATCCAGTCCCCCAGGCAGATGGCTCTCTTCCCCGGTGCAATCTCTACATCATAAGGGATGTGGCGGTGCCCGAATACAAAGAGGTCTATGCCTGGTTCTGACTTTAATTTCTCTTTGGCATAGGTGATCTGCTCTTCATTTTTCTCTTTATAAGGATGGACCATATCTTTGCCATACCTGCTTTTGCGGGACCACCATTGTGCAAAAGCAGCCGTTCCATTTGGGTGCAGGCGTGCATACCACCACTGCAGGAATTTGCTTCTGAACATCGATTTCAGAAAAAGGTAACCACGGTCTTTTTTCGTCAGCCCGTCGCCATGTGACAGATGAAATGTCCTGGCACCCATGGGGACCACCAATGGATCATGATGAATCTCTGCCCCGATCTCCTCCGGGAAATAATCGAACAGCCACACGTCGTGATTGCCGGAAAAGATGTGGATCTTTACGCCCTGATCGGCCAGATCAGCCAACTGGCCTATGAAACGAACAAAACCACGGGGGACTACTTTCCTGTGCTCGAACCAATAGTCAAAAACATCTCCCAAAAGCCATAACTCTTTTGCCTCCGGCCCGATCTTTTTGAGCCATTGTACGAGATGTTTCTCGCGCTCCCGGCTTTCCGGCAAAGGATGCATCCCGAGGTGCATATCGGAGGCAAAATATATATTCTTTCTTTTAACGGTCATTCAGTTCATAGAAGATTATCCAGCCATGTGGCGAGCACCTTGCTGTTGATGTTCTTTGCAACGATATTCCCTTCCCTGTCAATCAGGTAATTGGACGGGATCGACTGGACATTGTATATGGCTGCAGCATAAGAGTTGGGATAGGTAAGCTCTGAGACATTGATCCATGGATACTCCTCAAAATAGACGGTGTTTCGCCAGGTGTTCCGGTCGTTGTCCAGTGACACAGAATAGACTTCAAACCCTTTGTCATGGTATGCATTGTAAGGGCCGATGAGCCTTCGGCCGGCCAGCCGGCTCTCATCGTTCCAGGAGGCCCAGAAGTTGAGCAGGACCACTTTGCCTTCCAGGTCGCGAAGGCTATGCGCACTGCCATCGACATCTTCAATCTCCAGGTTGATCAACCCCGTTTCTATAATTTTATCTTTTGATAAGTTATTGATCATCATCATGTTGTTGTATTCTGCAAGTCGCTGCTCCACATCATTTACCAGGGAATTTGCAAGCGTGGATCCAGGGTATTTCACTCCGACAGAATCGGCAACTATTTTATAATATTGCAGGTCTTTCAGCTCGTTAAAAATATATACATCAGGTTCAACACGCTGATACAGCGCATAAACACTGGCCAGTGAGCTGATATTTTCAACGATAAAACGGATGTTGTCACTTTTCTGCGCATTGAATATTTCCCGGTAAGATGTAATTAATTTTTCAGCTTCCGTGCTTTCAATATCCTCCAGCTCATTGATTGCGGTAAGGATGGAGTCAAGTTTTTTCCTGGTCTGTTCCACATTGAGCTCCAGTGTTCTGACCTTTCCGGATTCCTCTGAACCGTCAACCGTGTATCCTTTTTTGAAGGAAGCCTGCGGTATAGCCAGCCGAATCTCCTCGCCGGGGAATGCCAGCAGGTTGATATATTGTTCCTGGTCGTTTTTTACCAGGATGAGTTCGGGATGATCCAGGTCAAAACTGAAACTGAAATCACCTTTTTTATTCACCTTAACAGAGTCGATAAATTGTTTTTCGGCAATATTCAGCATCTCAAATTCCAGGTATTCTCCTGTACCTGCGGGATAGGTTCCCCTGATCGTAATATTGTCATCCGAACCGCACGAAACCACTAATACACTTGTAAACATGCCGATGAAAAATTTTCTCATTATTTTAGTCTTTGTTGTTATGCAGATCAATCTATATACTTGTCCACGGAATGAATTAATTTCTCGCCAAAGTTATCCTTTTCAACGATGACACCGGCCGGATTGATCAGGAAATTGGCAGGGATCCTTTCGATCCTGTATAGGTTGGCCACTGCTGATTCCCATCGTTGCAGTTCACTGGCATGATACCAGCCGGGGATTTGATCCTTTACTGATGCACGCCATTCCTGCATATTCTCATCAATAGAGACACTGATGATTACGAAGTCCTGTTCCCCGAATTTCCTGATACATTCGGTAAGAAACCTGTTCTCTTCAACTGAAGGCTTGCTCCATGAAGCCCAGAAATGCAACAATACATAGTTTCCCTTAAAGTCAGAAAGCGCGATGGGGTCTCCATCCATCGCGTTGATGACAAAATCCGGAGCTTTGTCTCCTGCCTGAAACTGCTGTTCCTGCTGTTGGTTCCTGAGCTGTTCTGTTGCTGCTGCCAGTTCACTGTGGAGGGATTTTACTGCTTCGTTACCAGGAAACCTGGCAACCAGCGCAGAATCAGTGAACTGGTAGATATCCAGGTCTGTGAGCGGGTGGAACACCGGCAGTCCCGGGCCGAACTGGTTATACAACGCGATCAGAATGGCCGGAGATTCGGGATGATTCCTGATGAAAGCTTCCGAGTACCTGTGAAATGCCCTTGTGATGGAATCAAACCGTGCATCCAGGGCCTGTTTTTTAGCTGCATACCCGGGTCCGGGTTCCAGGCTGCGCGACTGCAGTGAGAGTGCTTCCAGCTGACCGAGGGCTTCTTTATGAGCCACTGCAAGCTGTCTGAGAAGTTCTGAATCCTTCGACCCCTTTACAGTATAGGGATAAAGTCTTTCTGCGGTACCATTGATTTCAATATGATCGCCGGGTTCTGCGATGAGTGTGAGATACCCCTGTTCGGTATATTTCAGCGCATAATAATTTAATCCGGGTTCATTGGAGGTAATAGTGAATTGCCCGTTGGCATCGCAGCGTACTGAATCGATCGGGACAAATGCGGTGGTACCCATAAGGTCCAGTGTGATAAGTTGATCGGCTCCATTTTCCAATTCCCCGGAGATAACAACCTGATCTGCATCTGTTGCTGATGTATCGTTTTTTTGTTGGTTGGTGCATCCGGCGATAAATGCAATCAATACGGCAGACAATATTCTCAAAGACATATTTTTCCAGTTTAACACACGAAATTATCAAATATAATTAAAGTTAATACATCCGTGGTAATAACTAACGCACAGGAATCTGGGGAAGTATATAAGCAAAACTGAATTTAAAAATAAATTAATCTGATTAGTAACTACAACTATCTGTTCTAAGGATTTTTAGTTATATCTTTGTACCACTAAAAATTGCTGTTTTATGGCTTTTCTTACATTTGACAAGGCAGAGTTGGTCAACCTTGAATATTCTCTTGCCAGGGAGGCGCTCAGGTCCAATCGTGCAGGATCTTTTG
>CAZPTO010000286.1:0-1106 GCA_964589155.1 uncultured Bacteroidaceae bacterium
CCTGTTTATTCTCTTTTCAATATTAAAATTTTTCAGTCTATTATCTGATTACAGTTATCGTCCCCACTATGTTTTCATTATTATCATTGTTTGGCATAATAATAAAATGATATGAATCCATTGGAACCTCTCTGCCCCGCATATTTCTGCCGTCCCATTGAGTCGGATATCCCGGCTCTGATCGCCATATGAGCCTGCCCCACCTGTCATAAATATCCACAACAGCTTCGGGATACCCCTCTAACTTCTCAATCCGCCAATAGTCATTCACACCATCCGGGTCCGAAGGGGTAATAGCGGTAGGTATATCACTGAAATACGCCTCAATATCACATTCTTCTATGATCAATGTGTCGCCATTTATGCAACCGAATTCATCCTCCACCTCGACCCAGATTTCCTGGTAGCCCCGGTAAATAGCTATTTCTCCTGAATTGTCTCCTGTAGACCAGTGATAATTAATCCCATCATTACCCGCATCCAGTATAAGCTCCTGATCTCCACACAACGATGTGTCATTACCCAGGTCAACAAATGGTAGAGGTTTTACTTCAAGATACAATTCATCCGTCCAGGCACATCCAAGCGAATCTGTTACTGTCAAAGAGATCAGTCCCTCCTCTTTTGTTTCAAAAGATGGGTTAACACTTCCGTTATGCCACAAATAAGAATAAAACGTACCCTCTGGCTCAATGGTAAACATCTCCCCTTCACAAATATAGACATCATCTCCTAATTCAATGTCAGGTGCAGATACCAACACGGTTCCGCGCTTGAGCTCACCAATACACCCATGTTCAGATACTTCCTGAACCGTAACTTCATACTCGCCCGGCACATCACCCCAATCTACAATAACTGAATCCCCATAATCCCTGGAGATCGCCCCCCCACTCACTGTCCAGTTAAAGGTTGAATTCTCCCATCCATCCACATAATAAGTCATACCCGTATCGCCTGCACAAACTACCGCCAGATAGTCCTGCGAGAGGACCGGCGTTAGCCATGCAGCCAATAACAGGCCGACACTTATTATATGTTTTCTCAAATTCATTCCAGGTCTTTCTTCTGTACTTTTTTATTGTCTGTTCATGTGAATCTTTCCC
>CAZPTO010000286.1:1206-5167 GCA_964589155.1 uncultured Bacteroidaceae bacterium
CATTCCAGGTCTTTCTTCTGTACTTTTTTATTGTCTGTTCATGTGAATCTTTCCCTGTTCTGTTCTACTTATGTTCATGTGAATCTTTCCCTGTTCTGCATTTTCAATAAAAATCCAATTTCGATGTGATCAATGCACACTTCCGGTGCTGAAGGATTACCAAAAACCTTCACCGCCCCGGTTATAATAGTACCGGTCCAACTGCCGACGGGATCCCTTTGTCTCCCCGGCACCAACTCAGAATAACTGTTTATACTCACATCCAGTTTGTTGCATTGATTCAACTATGTAATCAACTATTATTCATCCGTTTACATCAAGTATTAACATTCAACTTTTACCTCGCTCGTTTATCCAATAATTCCATTGCCGGATACCCAGCTATTTTCTCCCTGCAATCACTCGCATAACCGCAGAATGACCATAACATACTGCCACCAATTGCTGATCGCAACATGAGTGGTGCTGATAAATCATCCTACCTGCGTGTCAGGCTGCTGGTACTTACGATATCACCAGTTTCAGGTACGGGATGGACTGTAATTGTGTATGTGCCGCTGACTCCGCCATCACCGGTAAAGTCATCATTCATCCTGTCAAGGGTAACCACGAAATCCAGGTCACCTCCTGTTGTATTGATCAACGTAGCCGGAAGCGGAAGATCCACACTGCTAGTGTTTGTGGTCAGCGTGCCCGATGTTGCAACTGCAGTGCCACCTCCGTCAAGTGCTGACAAACCTGCCGGAATAGTGAACGAATAATCTACAGCAAATCCGTCTCCAGTTCCACCGTCAGGTGCACCGGTTAACGAAACAGGTAAAGTGGCTACCGACGGACTACCCCCGGAACAAAAATCTTCTGAACCATTGGCAATAGATGCAGATGCATCGTTCCAAACACCAATAGGTAAGGTCTGGATCTGACTAGGACAGCCATTTCCTGACAGCTTTTGCACCTGTATCTGCGCATCAAGAGAATCAATGGGCCCTGCCGGAGCCTGGTCCCAGTCAATAGTAATGGTGTTTACATCCGCTGCAAAATCAACCACGGTTCCTCCTCCGGTGATCGTGCCGCCGGGAGCAGCCGTAATGGTTCCGCCTGTTACCTCCCAGCGGTATTGCTCGCCTCCAACATGACCAGCGGTCAGGTCATACGTAACAACTGACCCCTCCCGAACATGCTCCTTGGGGGTCTGGGTTACCGGTGAATCCGGATCAGGAGTTAAGAAACTTTGTCCCTGTAGCGCACCTGCATAGGCAATCGCAAAAATAGAAATCAGTACTGCTTTCATCGAAATTGAATTTTTAATGGTTTTCATTGTTTTGGTTTTTAATTGTGTATTAATTATTGTATTATCTCCTTATTAATGAGCTCCCCGACTGGATATCTCCAATCACAGGAGTAGCTTGTTTATTTATATTGATTGAATTTGAAACCGAACATCCTGAACCTGAAGTCACCTCCAGCACAAGTGTTCCTGGAGCTGTTCCGGTCCACACAACATCCACATCCTCATCTGTGTTACTGCCTGAAATGCTTCCCCCGGTTGTACTCCACAAATATGTCTTTCCTGCCAGTACCGGTGTCGAATACGTCAGCGTTACAGGCGTACAAAGGTCTGTATCTCCTGTAATAACAGGGGATGCAGCGGGATTGACTGTCACATTAAAACTGCATGTGGTACTATTGCCGGAGGGATCCTCTGCTGTATAGGTAACCAGGGTGGTTCCTACATCAAAGAAATCTCCGGGAGCATGTGAGGATGTGACCGTTACACCGCAATTATCACTCGCTGTCGGGGCTACCCAGGTGGCTGTATTGCCACAGTATTCGTCGTTTGCCCCAACGGTTATATCCGAAGGACACGAAATGAATACAGGTGCTTCAATGTCAGTAACAGTAATAGAAAATTCACATGTATCTCCATTGGTGTAAATATCAGATGCAATATATTGGACCACTGTGACGCCCGGCGAAAAGAGATCACCCGGACTATGACTGCTTGTCATTGTAATACCACTGCAGGTTCCGGAGACAGCAGGTTCGACCCATGTCACCAAAGCATTGCAATTGGAAGGATCAGAGTTGACAAAGATATCAGCCGGACAATCCTGGATAATCACATCGCAGGCTGCACCTGCACTAACACCAAAATGATACAGGTTGCCTGAAACATTATTCCGCTGCACCAGTGAATCGACTGCATTTACATGGGCACCCACCAGTGCCCAGTCATTTCCTGAACCTGTCCGGACAACGATCCTGCTGGTTGAATCAAGGGTAAAAGATGAAAATCCTTCTATGATCAGGTCCACATTATAGGATCCGCTGAATGAAAATCCATTTTCCCTCGTGACAGGCCAGTACCCTTCAGTAAACACCTGGTCAATTGTCACTCCATCCTCTTCAAGCGGAAGTCCGGTGGTTCCCGGATTATTCGTATTGAAAACAGCAGTTAGCGTACCGCTGTTTGAAATATCTCCAAAGTTGAAGACAATCGGTCTGTAATAGGATGAAGTGCCCACCGGGAAAGTAATGTCTGAATTATCATCAAGTGCTGCATTGATCCAGCGTCTGACCTGTCCGACCACAGTTCCGCTGGTGCGAAGCAATGTTCCTTGCTGTGTGCTATTTAATCCAATAGTCAGCAAATGGGAATTCAGGTTGATATCTCCCCCATTCATCATCAGTGTACCTCCTGTAACAATATCATGATTCACATCCAGTGAGACGCCCGGTCTGAGTTCAAGATTATAAAAGCGCTCTGTAACGAGATCATCCCTGTAGATTAACTGGATACCCGAACCATTAAACGTCACAGTACCTTCGCGTGGAATAAATGTTCCCCGTGTACGCCAGTCACCACCAAGCTCAATGTTGTAGTTTCCAGTACTACCTGCATCAAGGAACAACGTTCCCGGAAAACCAAGCAACTCAAAATCGTTGGCGACAACAATGTCTCCGCATAGTGTTTTTGTGCCGCTGCCTGAAATGCGCAGGTTATAATAATTCAGAGGTGTAATACATTGGGCAGCATTTGCAGCATAATCCACAGTTCCTGTCCCGGTATCAACGGCACCCTGGTTATTGATGCCAGTTCCATTTACCGACAAAGTATAAGATTCAATATCAAGACTCCCCCCTGCCGCTACCGAGATATATCCTATTTCTGCATCGGCGGTAAGTGTTACTGTATGTCCGGGTAAAATAATCGCATTTGCATCATTTTCCGGAACACCCATTAGCCAGGTCGCAGGATCATTCCAATCACCCGATTGAACAGTGATGTTTCTTCCAACAGCAACAGTAAATGCATCCCCTTCATTCAGAGCAAGATCAGATAACCTGGCAAATGCTCCAAATCGCTCATCCATGGGAATCATTCTAACACTGCCCGTAGTGAAATCGTTGTCACCATCGGTATCAACCATCAGGATGTAATAATCATAAAATGGCGGGGGAGCAGCCAGCCTGGTTGTATCAAATCCAATTCTGATGGAACCTATCGAACCGTTTTTCCCTACCTTCCATTCTCTTCCGACCCTGAGTAATGAATCAAAGGATAACTCTGCAGTTGTCCATGTGGAAATATCACCGTTATCATGACCTGCAAATAAAAATTCCCCATCATCGGCATCATCCGGGTTGTCAATACGCACTAAACCTGACCCCTGTGAAATGATGTGTGAATTCCCGCTTGTGATCCGACCGATGCCAAACAGTTCGTACCCATGTGTAGCTTCGTAATTATAATAATCAAATGGTACTGAAATAGTATACTTGGCACCGAAATAATTACCGATAATCGTTTTCTGAGCAAGGTTCAAGGTCTTGTTAAAACTCAGGAATTCGGTTATTTTGCCTTCAAAATAACCGAATTCCTGAGTTTTAACAAGACCTTGAACCTAATATTTCCGCTGTGGGCAAAAAGATAGCCCGCTCCTGTAAATGAACCAGCGAG
>CAZPTO010000287.1:0-5166 GCA_964589155.1 uncultured Bacteroidaceae bacterium
CGTTGAACGGTCCACTTTGACCTCTGCGAAGACTGCGAGCCAGGTCCCGGCGTCGATCCCGCAGGCAATCCCGTATCCTCTGCCGCTCGGTCCCACTGCGGGTGTCCAGCCAAACTTTTCAGCACCGATCCGCAACACGTTTGCCATATTGGGATCCCCTTCGAGGTGATCCAGCCGGAACTGCAGGGCATCTTTTCCGGCTGCTGCAGCCATCATCTCGACCTGCGATTCCCTGGCCCATGTATTGGTGTTGTTGCTGGGACCACGCCAGGCGCCCGTGTAAAACGGGTGTGGCCATTCGCCATTATACGAAGGATGTGCATCACGTGTTGTGCGTTTTACACTATGGTGCGTGGTACGGTGATCGGGGATGTCATAAAAATGCGTGGCACCCCTTCTTCCTCCCATATACACGTTGTAATCCCAGAAATTCATCCTGCCATTTTCGTCAATCCCTGAATTGATCTTCACCACTGCAGCCGGCCGCAACCGGTCCAGCATAAACTCTTCCTGCCGCGAGTAGACCAGCTGAATGGGTTTTCCGCTGAGTTTTGTTAGCCTGGCCGCCTCGATCGCCTGGGGATTGTAGATCTTTCCACCGAAGCCCCCGCCGGTGAACACCTGCTTCAGGAGTACTTTGTCCTGCGGGATACCCAGTGTTTCCGCAATATCATCCCTGGTAGGGAAGGGGGTCTGGCTCGAGGCCCACATGATCAGTTTGTCATCCTCGAAATATGCAGTGGCCGTATGGTTTTCAATCGGGGCATGGGCCAGGTACGGATCATGGTATTCCGATTCGAACACCTTCGCAGATTTCTGCTTTCCCTGTCCGGGATCGCCTGCACTGGCCAGTTCCCTTGAATTATCCGTGTTCTTTACCAGGGTTTCATAAATGCTTTCATGGTCCACCTCTGCCGGTTCTTCCTCAAATTCAGCATCTACCTTTGCCAGTGCAACATCGGCAAGGTCCTGGGAAGGATTCAGCACGGCGATGAAGTCACCGTCACGTACAATCTCGGTTCCCTCAATCTCCTCGGCAGCTGATGTATCTATGCTGATGAGCTTTGCGCCCAGGGAAGGGGGCCTGACCATGCGGGCATACATCATGCCCGGGAGTTTGATATCACCTGAATAGAGCGCCCGGCCTGTGACTTTATCAAGGGCATCCACATGCTTTCGGGAGGTGCCCATGTAAGTGAATTCCCCGGGTTGTTTCAGATCCACTGCTTCATCAATGGTTTTCATGATCTTTTTACCCTTTGTCAGATCGCCATAGCTGATCTTTTTTCCGGGTTCTGATTTCACGGATACGATTCCCTGATTTACCTGCAGATCCGCTACAGGCACTGCAAGTTCAGCGGCTGCCATTTCAAGCAGGATAGCGCGGGCTTTTGCAGCGGCATTGCGCATGATCTGACCGTACTGGCGGGTGGTCAGTGATCCGAACGTGCCATTATCATATGGCGTTAGATCCGTGTCACCCATGATGATATCCACGCTTTCCAGGCTGACATCCAGCTCATCGGCCAGCATCATCGGGAGGGAGGTGATGGGACCCTGTCCCATCTCGATCTTTCCTGTAAACAGTGTTACACTGCCGTCTTCGGCGATTCTCAGGTAGGCATTCACTTCGTCCTCGCTGCGTCCCTGTGTTCCGGCCAGCGCAGGCAAACCACCCATGGAGAAGGAGATGATCAGACCACCCCCGATCTTCCTGAAGAAATCCCGGCGGTCCATCTGCCAGGGATCATTGATATCGCGGGATATTTTGCGGGTTATTTCTTCTTGTCTTTTCATAGCCTGGATCCTCCAAATTTTATTGCGTTGAGCACATTGATATCGTGGTATTTTTTACGAATTATTATTTCCTGTCTTTTCATGCCTTCACTCCTCCTTTCATCATTTTACCCGCGGTCTGAACAGCCGGGATGATCTGTTTGTAGGCGCTGCAGCGGCAGTAGTTCTCTTCCAGGGCATCCAGCACCTCCTGGCGCGTGGGTTCAGGATTGACGATCAGCAATCCATAGATCTTCATGATCATTCCCGGGGTGCAGAAGCCGCACTGCAGGGCATCGTGTTCCACGAATGCCTGCTGGATAGGATGGAGTTCCCCGTTCTGTTCAAGTCCTTCGATGGTCAGTAACTTTTTTCCGGCCACTTCGCTTACCGGAAGCATGCAGGAACGAACCGGTTCTCCATCGAGGATCACCGTACATGCGCCGCAGAACCCGGTACCACAGCCGAATTTTGTACCGGTCAGTTCCAGGTCATTCCGGATGGCCCACATCAGGATGGTATTCGGATCTATTCTCAACTCCGCTGCTTTCCCATTGAGCTCAAATTGAATGGTTTCAGTCATGGTTTCTCTTTTTAATGGTATGTAAATTTTATTTTTTTTCCTGGTTCTACTGGTTCATTGCATTGCAAGCATTCGATGAGCATTCAATGATCCAGGATCTCAATGCTATTTGATGCTGGACGTTTCATTCTTATAATCAACAGGTGTATCGATATCCCGCAGGATCTCCTGTTTTTCTGTTTCAAGTTCTTCGACTTCCCCGGGATGTTTTCCGGGCAGGTCCCTGAGGGTATGCTCCTTGCCGTAGGAGAGAATCTCAGGTATATATCGTGCGTTGAATATCATTGGGTGTCCGCGCTTACCGCCAGCCGTAGCAATGGCGATGTCTTTTTCAGATTTCCTGTATTGTTCGATCAGCCGGTCCATGATCCCGGAGGAGATCATGGGCTGGTCACCGAGCAAGATCATGACCGCGGTGGTATCTTTGGGAAGGGAGCGGATGCCTGCCTGGACAGAGGAGAGCATCCCTTTGCTATATTGCTTGTTTACTGTATGTTCCACCCCCTGGTCAGCAATATTAGCCCGGATCGCTTCGGCATCTGCACCAAGTACCACCTGCACATGATCGGTGTTCGCACGCAACGCATGTTGGATCACGGTTCGGATAATGGTTGAATTGCGGAATGGCAACAACATCTTGGGCTCTCCCATCCGCCGCGATTCCCCTGCGGCAAGGATGACAGCAGCTATGCGCTCCCGTTTTTTTCCTTTGCGAAGCGAAGCCCTTACCTGTACCAGCTGGGCGGATATGCTGAGTGCAATTTCCTGGACACTCACGGAACCTATATCCAGGCCGACAGGGGCATGTACCTCATCCAGAGCTTCCCGGGTGGCCCATCCCTCATCAATGAATTTCTCTTTCAGGAGGCGGACCTTCTTCCTGCTGCCGATCATGCCGATGTACGGGAGATCATGCCCAACGCATGCCTTCAGAGCCGCTGCATCTTCCCGGTGGTCGTGTGTCACGATAACAACATAGGTATCCTTTGTTTTGGGAAGCTCCTGCATCGCTTTACCAACAGGTTGGACGATAATATGGTCTGCATCAGGCAGGTTTTCAGGATTTGCCAGTCCAGCACGGTTATCGATGACCGTCACCTCGAAATCCAGCAGGCTGGCCATGTGCGAGAGCGCCTTCCCGACGTGCCCTGCACCTGTGATGACCAGTTTCGATACCGGGAAGACCGGTTCGATGAACAGCAGGTCTCCGGCTTCGTTCGTCAGCCTGGAGCAGGCCCCTTTTTTCATGGCGGCGGTGCAGGCCTTTTCGATCTCCGGCCATTGAAGTATCCATTCGGGAGGCCATTGTCCTGAATGCTCTTGTGGCTTTTTCCCGGATTGGTCCGCCGCTGTGTCTCTCAGCGTTGCTCCTTGAAGTGCAGCGGGATTCATTTGCTCTGCTTTCAGCCAGTATCTCTGCAGGTTCGAATCCGAAGACTGAGGGACCATGGTGAGCATGCATCCCGGCAGACCTTGCTCCAGGGAGACGGTCATTTCCCGTAAACATACCACATGCAATCCCGGATCCGGATCAAGCAGGAGTGTCGCACTACCGCCGCAAATCGCACCCTCGCTGTCATTGATGCCGGCATCCAGGCGGAAGTCATACAGGAGGTGCTTTCCTGACCGGATCGCTGCGATGGCATGCTTCCGGGCATCCTCCTCCATGATGCCTCCTCCCAGGGTCCCGGCCAGCAGTCCTTGTTCGGAAAAAATTGCAGAGGCACCCGGAACCTGCGGTGCCGATCCGCTGGTAGCAACGAGTGTTGCCAGGCAAAACCTGGTGTTGTGTGCCGCGTAGCGAAGTGTTATATTATGGATATTCTTCAATATGTTGCAATCAATGCAGGGCGTGCAAAATAGTACGTTTGTCATGACCAAACTGTAATCATGACCCTTAAATATAAGAGATACTTTATTGTTTTACAACATTAAATGATTTTGCAAATTTCGGATACAGTAGTGTGCTCATTCGTTTTCTGCTGTGCGCTTCTCATTCCAGTCGATCGAAACGATGATCTCATTTTTTCTCCCGATGAACTGGTAGGGTGGGTTGTACCCGAGGTACCTGAAATTGCCGTGATACGAAATTTCCTTTTCTGCCAATATGGACTTAAGTTTTTCTGAATAGCGTGCAAGCTTGGCATCAGTGGCATATCCCCTGAATTTAATCACAGCGACATATTCAGCCTTGCTTTTTTCAATGACCACATCCGGATCGCTGGGAGCGGGCAGGGTCTTGTCTTCAAAAGTTGAAGGCATAACGAAACTCATGGACGAAACGGAGTCATTGATGTCCATGTGCACGGGAGATGTCATCGCAATCTTTGTATTCGACTGGTTGCCTCCGAAGATAAAACCGGCCAGTTTCCGGAATCCCGGGGTGGCCATCTTCCTGTATGAATTTGCCCTTGAATATACCGAGGCCAGGGTCGCTTCGGGATAATAACGGATCTCAAAAGCTTTTTCATCTGAGACGAGCCTGTATTTTTGTTTTTCAGTCGTGGATGCCATGGTATTGCCTGTAAATATTATTATAATGAGAAAGACTCCTGTTGCTAATCTAAACATCTGCATCTTAAATTATTATGTAAACACCTGTCTTAAAGACAATTTCCATGACGAATTGTTTGAAGTTGCAATTCCTGGTGCTGTTTTTAATAAGCCTCATCGTGAATATTCTTCGGGGAGGTCGAAGATGAACTGGTGGTGGCTTGATGGTAGTGGCATTGCGACAACATTCTAAATGCCTGTCTGGTTTGAGGTAGGACGATCAACTGTAAAATATTTCGGTCAACTGTAAAGTA
>CAZPTO010000288.1:0-5152 GCA_964589155.1 uncultured Bacteroidaceae bacterium
AACAAGGAACAAAGGTTCAATGCAGTTATTTCAACAGGGGTGTGGACCAATTACCTCTATTGGGACGAAAATGCCTTGCCTGAACAATATGACAAGACCATCTATATTGTTTCCGGTAAAATCTTTAAACATTTCAAGGTTTCTGGGTTCAATTCCCAAAACCATCTCCTGGTACAGCTTTCAACGGCTGAGGAGGTGCTTCGACTTCCCCTGGTGGCATTTAAAACATCCAATTACTGGGAGCAGGTACTCTTTAAAGGGGCGCTGACCGCACAACTTGGAATCGATCTCTATATAACCCCCCCCTATACTGGTAATGCCTATATGCCGGCAACCGGGGTCTTCTATCTTCAAAACGACGCAGAAATTGGAGGATTTCCTTATGCCGATGCGTTTCTTGGTGTGAGGATTAAAAGGACCCGGATCTTCATATCCTATAACAATGGCCTCGCTGGCATTGTGAGCAATAACTACTTTACTACTGCTGAATATCCGACCAGACCGGGGTTCATCAGATTCGGACTTGCATGGACATTTTACGATTAAAAATGCTGTAAAACATTTCGGCACGTTATTTGTTAATGATGGTAATGCGAAATGTAAAAACAATTCGCCATGAAACTGAAAACAATTAAAATATTTATAATCACCTTCTTGCTGGTCCTCTCGCCGGCCTTATTTGAGGCGTGTGACAGCAACAACGGAGCGGAAGCGAATCTGAATGTTTCCAGGGACAAGACAGAGATGTCAGACCTGGACGAAATTCGAGAGCGGGGCAGGCTCGTGGTGGCTGCCGATTACAATTCCACCAGCTATTTCATTTATCGTGGGCAACCCATGGGCTACCAATACCAGATGCTCCAGGAACTTGCGAAATATCTCGACCTGAGGCTGGATGTGCAGGTGAGCAGTGATATTGATGAGACCTTCAATGCTCTGAATACAGGAGATATCGATCTGATCGCTATCAACCTTACCGTTACTGCTGACCGAAAAAATAAGGTGGCATTTACCTATCCCCATTCACAGACCAGGCAGGTGCTTGTACAGAGAATGCCGGAGAATTACGGCAGGTTGAACCCGCGGCAGGTGGAGGACTCGTTGCTTCGGAATCAGCTGGACCTGGCAGGAAAAACAGTTTATGTGCAAAAAGGATCCGTGTATGCCAAGCGACTGAAAACACTCTCCAATGAGATCGGGGATGAGATCAACATTATCCAGGTCCCGGTGGAATCTGAGCAATTGGTGCAGATGGTCGCCAGGGGTGAGATAGAATATACCATTGCCGATGAGAATGTTGCGTCTGTGAACAAGACCTATTTCCCAATGATCGACATCGGAACGGCTATTTCATTCCCGCAAAACCTGGCATGGGCGGTCCGAAAGGATTCGGATGAACTAAAAACAGAAATCGATACATGGTTGAAGGACTTCAGGAGAACCAGCAGATATGCTGTGATCTATAACAAATACTTCAGGAACCAACATACCGTAAACATTGTTTCCAGCGATTATTATGTGCTTGGCAGTGGTAAAATATCCATGTACGACGACATAGTAAAGCGTGAGAGTGAACGCATTGGCTGGGACTGGCGACTTGTTTCTTCCATGATCTACCAGGAATCCAGGTTTAATCCCCAGGCTGAATCATGGGCAGGAGCATTCGGACTGATGCAGTTGATGCCTGCAACAGCCGGTCGATTTGGTGTAAGCCGGAACTCCTCACCTGAATCTCATATCAGGGCTGGAGTAAGTTTTATTCATTGGCTCGATAAACGGTTTGAGAATGAAATACCCGATCGCGAGGAGCGGACAAAATTTGTCCTTGCAGCTTATAATGTGGGAAAAGGTCATGTTGATGACGCCCGAAGACTGGCAGAAAAATATGGCGATGATCCCAATGTCTGGGAAGGCAGTGTCGGGAACTGGCTGTTGAACAAGTCTCAGCCCAAGTATTATCGCGATCCGGTGGTGAAACATGGGTATGCCAGGGGGATCGAGACCACCAACTACGTGGTACAGGTGATCGACCGGTACGATCACTACAAGAATATCGTGGATGATGCCCTGATGGCTAATAACCGAGTAATGCCATAAATTCGCTCAGCATCATTGCTGTGGCACCCCATAACATTTCTCCGTCAATATCAATGTAGGGCGTGATCATTTTTTCTCCCTTGCGACTGAAAGGTCCTTTCTTGTGATTGGCTTGATCCAGCAGGTGGGAGATGGCCGGACAAATCAGGTACTGTACTTCCGACCGCTCGGGAGAGAATTCAGGCGTATGATCCAGCCACCCCACAAAGGGATGTACGCAGAAATTGCTGACCGGGATTAAAAGCGGCGTTAATCTGCCCACTACCTCTATGATTTTAGCAGGCACCCCTATCTCCTCTTCCGTCTCACGCAATGCCGTTGCGGTAAGATCCGCATCTTTATCCTCTTTCACACCCCCGGGAAAGCTGATCTGCGCACTGTGTGGTCCCGCATATTCATTCCTTTTGATGAAGACAATATGTGTATTTGAACCCTCCGGGTAGAGCAAGAGCATCACGCCCGCTTCCGTGCAGTTGTCGCGGTGGGGAAAATGCATGCGGCCCTCGGGAGTCATCCGCTGCCATGACTGCTCGCCGGGGAGTTTTCCCTGCAGTTTTGTCAGTAACTCTGCTCTATTTAATTGCGTTATCACTAGGTATTCAGAGAAAAATGTCAGATTTTTGATCTGAAACAAAGATAACTGATGATCCGGCAAATCAAATGTATGTACCTGCTTTTTGCCCTGGTCTTTGCCCCGGGGCACCTCTCAGCACAGGATTCGGTCTCCCTTCATGAAAAGCAGTATATCGACAGCATCAGGGAGGTGCTGACCAGGGATTATGACCGCCGGATGGATCGTTACAGGTCGTTTTCGGAACAGGTGGCTGCCGCCAACAGGGCCTCCATTGATTCCCTGGAAAAGGTGATGGAAGCAATGGAACTGGAGCTCAGGGACCTGATCCTGGGGAGTGATGAATTAAGATCTGAACTGGAAGTTCTGCAGCTGGCTGTGGAACAGAATGAGGCAATCATTGAAGTTGAAAAACAGAAGTTCACCAGGCTGTTATTGATTGCCGGACCTGCCTTACTGGCGCTGATCCTGTTATCGACTGTATTATTTTTCCTGCTCATCCGGCGTCAGCAGGAATCAACGGAATACAAGATCAATGCCCTGAAAAAGTATACCTATACGGAGATCGAGGAGACACGTACCGACCTGATGAAGCAATTCAAAAAACGGGTCAAAAGACTGCGTGACGGAATGAAAAAGAACAATGAGAAAAAGAAGGCGAAAAAGGAGGCCAAAAAGAAGAATAAATCCAAAAAAACCAAATCAAAGAAATCAGGTAAATAGAGTCCGCCCGGCAAATCTCACCCCCTCTCCACGTCACCCCCTCTCCACCTCACCACATCGCCCCCTCAGGTCTTCAGAGAACAAGTGAACTCTGCGCATTCGTCCGTGCATAAGCTCAATTGAACCGGATGCTCTTCTCCGGGCTTACCCGGGCGATGATCATGGAAGGGATCAACAGGAACAGCAGGGTGGAGGCCAGTGTACCGAGGTTCAGGAGCAGGATGTGCAAAGCATTGAAATTGATAGGGACAGTATCCAGGTAATAGGATTCCGGGTCCAGTGTGATCAGGTTGAATTTATATTGTAGAAAGCAGATGGTTATTCCGATGAGGTTCCCCCAAAGCAAGCCTTTGAGGGCCAGGTAGCCCGACTGGTAGAGGAAGATCCGTCGGATGGACGCATCAACGGTGCCGAGCCCTTTCAGGATACCGATCATATTAGTACGTTCCAAAATCAGGATGAGTAGTCCGGAGATCATATTGAAACCGGCCACCACCACCATCAGTAATATAATAATGATCACGTTCATGTCCTGCAGGTTCAGCCAGTCGAAGATCTGGCTGTACTTTTCCTGGATGGGCACGACTTTCAGCCTTGACTGGTCCTTTGTGAAATCCAGTGCGGTGATGTCCCGGATCTTTTCGGTCGCACTTTCTGCATCATGAATGGAATGCAACATGACCTCAAATCCACTTACCTGTGTGGGTTCCCAGTTATTGAGGCGCTGGACATGTTTAATATCCCCATAGATATACAGCCTGTCAAATTCGACCAGGCTGGTGCGGTAGATGCCCGCAATGGTAAATTTCCTTGCACGCGGCGGATCCTGGATAAAGTACATGTTGAAGCTGTCTCCTGTTTTCAGCCCCAGCATCGTGGAGATTGACTCCGAGATCAGCACGTTGTTGGTCCGCATACTGTCGGTTATGGAAATGGGCTCGCCCGCAACGATGCTTTCATTGATGAATGACCAGTCGTAATCAGGCCCTGTTCCCTTCAGTACCGCGCCCTGGATATTCTCCTCGGTCTTGATGATCCCCGCTTTGATCGCAAACATTTGAATCTTCCTGACTTCCGGCACCCTTCTGACCTCGTCCATTACCGGGAGATCTCTGTCGACAGGGGTGGTCTCATAAGAGGTGTTTGAATCCATGTTCACTACCTGGATGTGTGATCCGAATCCAATGACCTTATTGGAGATCTCCTGCTTGAAGCCGGTTACGATGGCCACCGCAACAATCATCACAGCAAGTCCCAGCGCAATACCAAAGGTGGCAATGCCTACAATGGAGCTGGAAAACCTTTTTCGCCCCCCTTTGTGACCGATGATCCGTTTGGCTATGAAGAGTTCTGTATTCAATTCGTTTTTTTGGATTAAACAATCTGCGCTCTATCTTCTGGTTGACCAAAAATAGTCATCTTTTGGGAGTTTCCTGCAAATCCCTTTATCTTTGATGCAGATATCATCCGGACTATGAGAATTGTACTGATCATCCTAACTATTTTAGTATTTTATTCCTGTAACGGACAGATGAAAAAAATAGAGACAGGCGCCGACCAGACCAGCAGATACATACCGATGTTGGAGGGAAAACAGATTGCGATCGTAGCCAACCAGACCTCAATGGTGGAGAACGCGCACCTGGTGGATACACTGCTGGCCATGAGTAAAGGAGGAAGTACTTTTTCCATCCGAAAAGTTTTTGCTCCGGAGCATGGATTCAGGGGAACGATCGATGATGGTGTTACTGTGCATGATGA
>CAZPTO010000289.1:0-5124 GCA_964589155.1 uncultured Bacteroidaceae bacterium
ATCACCCCCCTCTGTTCCCTTGTTCAGAAAATAATCACTACTCTTCATGCGCAACCTGATGCTTTTGTTTCTGAATTTTACCGGGTAACCTGAGATCACCCATGGATCGGGAAAGGGAGTGGTAACTTCCTCTTTTTGCTCCAATTCGCCTATTTCAAATCCTTCCCTGGATGTCGTTTGCTGAAGATTCATCAACAGTGGATGTGTTGGTTCAGGTGCACTTTCAGCGGCCATCATCACGAGCTCACCGGCCCGCCGTATTTTATCTTCCTCCGGCCGCTCCGGCAACCCGATAATCATCGCTTCTTCCGCCCGGGTGAATGCCACATAAAGCAGGTTCAGGTTGTCCACATACCCCATGATCAATTCCTCGAGGTATGCTTCTGCAAAGAGGGTTGCGCCAAGATCTTTTTTGAATTTCAGAGGTGCCACAGGTAGCTGTTCAAATGGAGTGCCTCCGGTATCGCACCAGAGGATCCTGGCATTAAAACCGGAACCGGATCCAGTGAGTTCCCAGTTGCAAAATGGTATGAGTACAGCTTTAAACTGCAATCCCTTGGCCTTGTGTATGGTGATGATGCGAATAGCGTCCTGGTCTTCCGATACTGTAATTGATTTTTTTGCACCATAGTCAGACCAGTACCGGATGAAGTCGTGCAGGCTGCCGGGCTCATCCTGTTGTAATTCAAGTATGATTTCCTGGAACGCCTGTATATAGGGTAAATCCTTCATGCGCGCATCCAGGCTGAAATGACTGATCAGGAATTCGACCAGCTCAAACAATGGCAGCCGGTTCATTTCAGGGATCTTCTCCTTGAACGTCTCGCCCAATTCTTCAGCAACGCTCATTCCAGGCACAAGCGCATCCGCGGTGTCTTCTTCACCGGAAGTGATCAGCCTGTGGTAATACCGGAGTGTAAGATTATTCAGGTCATCCTGGTCATCGTGAAGAAATTTCAACAGGCAAATAATAAATTTCACTGCGATGTTCGCGTGAAGAAAAAGGGATTCATTGGAAATAAAATTGAAATTGTATCCTGGTCCGTAATGCTCCTGGTCCGTTTCCATCAGCACGCGTGCAACCTCCGCTCCTTCGTCATTGGTCCGCACCAGGATAGCTATATCACCTGCACCATAGCCTGCTTCTTCCAGCTCCATGATCCAGTGAGGGATTCTTTGAAGTGCCATTTCCCGCTGTTTCATTCCTTTCTCATCCAGGATTTCTGCCCGAATGTAGCCACCGGTGTTGCGTGCGCGTCCGGGGATTTCCTGGGCAACCTGTTGATAAGCATTTTCCAGTAAATTTTCCCATCGGTCCCTGAATGCAGTGTCTACCTGTGCATCGCTGATTGCAGCATGGATCAGCTCCCTGATCATAGCAGGAGCCTTGGTGAATAGTGTATTATTGAAACGGATGATCAGTTCCCTGCTTCGCCAGTTTTTTTCAAGCTGTTCAAAATGAATCCTTTGTCCCGGAAAAGACTGCTCCACTGATTCAGCAAGGATTTTCCAGTCAGAATTTCGCCACCGGTAGATGGATTGCTTGATATCCCCAACCAGGATATTCTCATTTCCTGTAGCGAGCGTGTGCTCCAACAGGGGCTTAAAATTTTCCCACTGGAATACGGAGGTATCCTGGAACTCGTCGAGCATGATATGGTCGATATAACTACCCGTTTTCTCATAAATAAAAGGTGTGGGATTATTTCCAATGAGTCCTTTAAGGAACCGGGCAGCATCAGAGAGCAGGAACTGGTTCTTTTCATCAGTTATATCGAGTATGCGTTCAGATATGTCACTGAGAATGCCAAGCGCAAAAATATACTGGCGCACTTCAACCGCCGATTGAAGCAATACAGACTGTGCATTGATCCGGCCAAGTTCTTTCATCAGCACTTCTTCAGCGAATCGGATCTTCCCTGTATCTGTTTCTTTCTTTGATATCCATTTTGAAAGATCATATATGGCCTCCTTCAATGCAGGGGTCAGCCTGCGCTTCTGACCATTGGCGACTTTCGCAAAAAATGCAGCCGGGCCACTGTCCCTTCTTAAAAAATGACCGGAACTGTATCCGGCCGCTTCCATCTGGCGGATGACCGAGTCAGCCAGTTCGTTCATCTGGATCTCCACCTGCTTTTCAAGGTCCGCCAGTTGTTGGATGAATGCATCAAGTTGTTCCCTGCTGACAGAGCTGCCCTTTTCAGTCATAACCTCCTGGTACTCCTCGTTGAACAACTCCTGGCCAAGTGTAAGGATCTCATTTTTAAAATTCCACCCGCGGGACTCCCGGATACGTGTATCAGCTAATTTCAGCATCCAGTCCAGCAGTTCCCTGTCCTCGCCCAGATCAAGGAACATCCTGTCAATCGCCTCACCCAGGATCCTGTCCCGGTCCAGTTCAAGACTGAACCCTGCCTGCAACCCGATTTCACGCGTGAAGGCGCGTATCACCCCCTGGAAAAAGCGATCAATCGTCCCTACAGAAAACCTGGAATAATCATTCAGGATCCTTACCAGCAGATCTCCTGCCCGGTCGATGACCTGGTCCCGTGACAACCCTGTGGAGCGCTCAAGCGATTGCAACAGGTCAGAAGACCCATCTGATTTCAATTCTGAAAGCTCATGCAGCTGCTCCAGGATCCTGGATTTCATTTCACTGGCTGCTTTATTTGTAAATGTAACAGCAAGTATATTCCTGTAAGCCTGCGGATTGCGAAACAGCAGCTCAAGGTAGCCAAGTGTAAGCCGGTAGGTTTTTCCCGACCCTGCTGATGCTTTAAAGACGGTCAATGGAGTCATTTCTTAAAGATAGGAGATAAATAGAAAAAGTGAACCGGGCAATGACAATATTTTGACAGGATGGCTGGTGCGGCGTGTACAATTTGCCTTTTAAAATCCTGACGCCCATGAATGGTGGGATATACAAGGCATCCGGGAATGGAATATTACCGAAATAATCCGCCAACATTTATTCTTCGCCGCAAATCAGTAACTTTGTGGCAAAATTCAGCTTGTGGCAAAAAGAGTAGTGGTAGGTCTTTCAGGGGGTGTTGACTCCAGTGTGGCAGCGTACCTGCTAAAAGCGCAGGGGTACGAGGTGATTGCCATGTTCATGATCAACTGGCATGACAAAACCGGGGTGATTGATGCCGACTGCCCGTGGGATGAAGATGTGATCTTCGCTGAACTGGTGGCAAAAAAAATAGGGATTCCTTTCGAGGTAGTGGATCTGAGCAAACCCTATAAGAAACGCGTGATTGATTACATGTTCTCAGAATACGAAAAAGGCAGGACACCGAATCCTGATGTACTCTGTAACCGGGAAATCAAATTCGATGAATTCATCAGGGCGGCCGGGAAATTCAATCCCGATTTTGTAGCTACCGGTCATTATTGTAAAAAGGACGAAGCACAGGTAAATGGAAAAACCATGTACCGGTTGATGGCCGGGGACGACCCCAATAAGGAGCAGAGCTACTTTCTTTGCCAGCTCTCACAGGAACAACTGGCACGAACCCTGTTCCCTATCGGGCACCTGAAAAAGGAGGAAGTGCGCAACATTGCCAGGACGCAAAAGCTTGCATCAGCTGAAAAAAGGGATTCACAGGGGATTTGTTTTGTCGGGAAAGTACACCTGCCGGATTTTTTGCAACAGAAACTGGAGCCAATAGAGGGAAATATTTTCGAGATCCCGGCAGACAGTCCGTTATACGAGGAAACGAACATCTGTTCTTTGGAAGATCTTGCCAGGCCGGTCAAATACAAGATCAGTGACGGTGAATATGTCGGTAAACATCGCGGCGCACACTTCTTTACCATTGGTCAGCGCAAAGGGCTGCAGGTGGGAGGAAAGAAAGAACCTTTGTTTGTGATTGCCACAGATGTGGACAAGAACAGGATCTTTGTCGGGCAGGGTAAAACACACCCCGGGCTTTACAGGAAAGGACTGCGTATCCTTCCGGAAGAAGTGCACTGGATCCGGCCCGACCTGGCAATGGCAGCAGGGTCCTCCAGGAAGTACCTGGTACGGATCCGTTATCGGCAGGCCCTGGAGCAGGCCACATTGAAAATGGGGGAAGATGGTCTGTACATCATCTTTGACCGGCCCCAGCGCGGCATCGCCGCCGGTCAGTTTGCTGCCTGGTATCACGACGGGGAATTGCTGGGATCCGGAGTGATCAATAAATAGCAGAGATGAGATCATTATGTAGCTGCGGGATCTTCATGAAGTGGCTGCGCGGTGATCAATAGATGTAGCTGCGGGATCTTCATGAAGTGGCTGCGCGGTGATCAATAGATGTAGCTGCGGGATCTTCATGAAGTGGCTGCGCAGTGATCATGAAGTTGTTCCCGGGTAATCAGCAAATAGTTGCATTGAAAATACGCACCGCCTGCGGACCTCTGCATGCCACTGCAATTATCTTTTGTGCAGACCACACTCTTTCTGCTCCTGGCCTTCCCACCACCAACGTCCGGCTTTGAAGTCTTCACCGGGTTTGACGGCGCGGGTGCATGGCTGACAGCCGATACTGGCAAAACCGCGTTCGTGAAGCGGATTGAATGGTACATCTTTCTCCCTGATATAATTCCAAACATCCTTTTCTGTCCAGTCGATCAGCGGGTTGATCTTGACCAATCCGTTCACCTTGTCCCATTCCACCAGTTTCGCAAAGAAGCGGCTCACGGTCTGGTCCTTGCGTAAACCACAGATCCACGCATCCATTCCGCTGAAAGCCCTTTGCAAGGGCTCAACCTTCCTGATCCCGCAACACATCTTCCGGTTTTCCACGCTGTCATAGAAGAGGTTGATCCCGCGCTCCTTGACCATGGCTTCCACCTTGCCGCTGTCGGGAAAGTAAACATCAATCTTGATGTTGTATTTTTTATTGGTATCGTCAATCAGTGTATATGTTTCAGGGAATAACCTCCCGGTATCGAGTGTGAATATGGCAGCATTTTTTTTTGTATGTGCCAGCATATCGGTGATCACCTGGTCCTCTGCCCCCAGGCTTGTGGCCTGTGCAATGCGGTCTCCGAAAACATCTATGAAAAAATCGAGCACCTCAACAGGATCCTTCTCAGACAATTCTTCGTTCCACTGCTCGATCTGCGCTTTACGTTCTT
>CAZPTO010000290.1:0-5121 GCA_964589155.1 uncultured Bacteroidaceae bacterium
AATTCATGTAAGGTGCGTAATCCCGCACTTCGATCTCTTTATAGTCATAGGTCAGTCCCCCATTTTCGGTTATGTAAACACCCATACAGGGTTTGGTAAGGTCTTTGTTCCAGCGCCTGAGGTCCCAGAACCGGAATCCTTCAAAACAGAGCTCCAACCGTCTTTCATTGTGGATGAGTTCCCGCATATCTTCCCTGGTGCCGATTTCATCAAGGTAATCATCGGGTTGTTCAATCCCGGCTCGCTCCCTGATGGCAGCAATCACATCACGCGGGGTAAATCCGTATCCCTGCATGTCGCCGTCAGGTCCCCATGCTTCATTGGCCGCTTCTGCATAATTCAGGAATATTTCAGTGTACCTGAAATAGGTGTAAAAATGGATGGCTTCATTGTCAAAAACCGGATCCACATTGGCATTCGGATTCATGAATTTCTTCAGGTAATAGCCTGTTCTGGTGGAATTTGGTGTCGCGTTGATCCCATTGTCGTTTTTGCCATCCGTTATCGTGGAGATAGGGATGAATTTTCTCAATTTATTGGTGTGGTAGACGACATATTCTGAAAGACGCGGGTCCCGGTTGGCATATGGATCTGTTTCATCATAGCTGCTTGAAGCATGAGAGATGGGGTAGCCGTTTGCCATGGGAAATGCATCTACCAGGTTTTGCGAGGGATTGGTACGCCCCTGTCCATATAAAGCAGGAGGGTAATTTTGCTGTTCCAGGTTGTTGTTGGATGCATAATTGCTTCTCCAGATAATATCCTGGTCAAATTCCAGGGTAGGTTGGGTTTCAGGAAGGTAAAACAGGTGCCCCGTCTCTGACATATTGGCGGGACCTCCCAGTTCTTCCAGAAGAACACCGGCGCGCATCGCAGCCTCTTCCCATCGTTGCTGCTTCTCCGATTCGGAGAGGTTTACGGTGAAAGCCGGACTGGCGGCATGCAGGGCAACCCGAGAAGCCAGCGCTTTTGCGACTCTGGCGGTGATGCGGTTTTGAAAGGATTCGCCATACACCGCATCATAAATGGGATCGCCCGTATCTTCATAGGTATCATTCAACATGCTGATGGCACTGTCACATTCACTCAGGATATGTGTCACGCACTCATCATACGTGTTACGTGGCAGCTCCATGTTATCTTTTACGCTCAGGGTCTCCGTTACGACAGGGAAACCCAGCAAGACATTGTCATTAGAGAGACCGGCGTGTGCCTGCAATAATTGGAATTCATACCAGGCACGCAGTCCGTATGCTTCTCCAGTCAACCGCTGTTTGTAAAGGCTGTCGATCTCTGCCCGCTCCCAGGACCATTCCACCTCGTCAACCTGCTCCAGGAAAAGATTGATGTAGTATATCTGGTTATAGGAGTGATTCCATGCAGACATGGGATTGAACGATGCTTTCCACTCCCCGGTTGCCATACGCAACAGGTTGCTGCCCTTGTTATTGGTTACGGCATTATCGGTAGCCACATCCTCGAAATTATAAGAATTAGGAAGAGACCTGTAGGCATTTAACAAAATCCCCTCAGTGTAGACAGGATTGCTGAAGACTTGGTCTTCATAAAGCCTGTTGTCCTGGATAGGTTCCAGGTACTCCTCGCAGGAGGTAAAAAAGAGGATGAAAATTATCAGGACGGATACTATTCGATTTGTTCGCATAGGTTTAGTCTTTATTAAAACGTCATTGTAATACCAAACGAGTAATTCCTGAATTGCGGTGAATTGCCGATATTCAGTTCACGCTGCTCCCTGGAAGGAGAGAGGGTCAGCAGGTTCTGCCCCCTTGCATAAATCCTGACCTGGCTCGTAGGCAGTGCATTCATCCAGCCTGCAGGCAGCCTGTAGGTAATCTGCACGGCCCTGAGCGTGAAATAATCATCGTCCACCAGCCAGAAAGTGGAACGGCGAAAATTGTTTGAATTATTCTTGGTGGATAACCTGGGATAGGATGCCGTTCCAGCAGTCTCCTCGGTCCAGCGGTCAAGCACCACTTCCGAGTATTTGCTGTCACCATATACCCAGTAATAGTCAGAATTATAGATATTTTCTCCTCCGCCCTGGTAGATCCCCTGCGCAAAGAATTCAAAGTTGCGGTAAGAGAGACGAAGGTTTATACCCAGCTGTGTACGGGCGCCCCTGTTTCCGATCACTTTCTGATCGTTTTCATCGATTTTACCATCATCGTTCAGGTCTTTGTATTTAATATCACCGGGTTGTACCTCACCAAAGGTGTGATCCGGGGCACTGGCAATCTCCTCTTCGTCGTCGAAGAACCCGTCAGCCACCCATCCGAAGATTGCATCAGAGGGTTTGCCTTCCCTTTTCCGGTAATCGTATTCGTAGTTGGGTTCCTCAACCTTAAGGGCCCTGGGTACCGAATAGACGGCATTGAGGCCAACGTTCAGTTTTATATCACTCAGTTCCATCTGGTAGTTGATGCCCAGGTCGGCTCCCTGGTCAAGATAGCTGCTGTAGTTCTCATAGATATCAGAATTCCCCAGGTAGGCTGGGTAGAGGCTGTTCAGACTTTCTACTTCATTGAACGAATTGGAATAGAAATAATTGAGCGTTGTATGCAAATTATAGTCGAGCATGGTGGCTTCCACGCCAAAATTAATATCCCTCCGTTGTGCAAATGAGAGCAATGGATTTCCAATGTTGGCGATTCGCAGGACATTATTGGCATACTGTCCGTCGGCATAGCTGAACAGTGGTCCCTGATTATAATTCACATTGTACATGAAGTAGTCGTTTAACCCCTGGTCTGTATTGAGAACCGAATGGGATGCCTTTACTTTTAAAAAGTTGATGAATGTGGAAGACTCAAGAAAGCTCTCTTCAGAGACCACCCATGCAAGGCCAAGTGAATAGGCCGGGTGGAAACGGTTTCCCGGAGCCAGCCTGGGTGAGCCGGGCAGGGCTCCCCCTACCTGGGCGATGTATTTTTTCTTATACATGTAGTTCGCCCTCACCCCAAAATGGAGATGTTTTTCTGCATGCAGTTCACCTTCGGTAATGTACTGATCGGAATAGGTAACGGCAGTTGCTTTGACCAGGTGGTCCTGGCCAAAGGACCTGTTGTAATCGATGGTCCCGAAATACCCGATATTCCGGTAAAAGGTTACACCGCCAATGCGCTGGTTTCCGCTGAAAACATCTTCCCCGATCTTGTTAACAGTGACGGTATCGCCGCTGCCGGACTGTGGTTCATAAACTGCGTAATTATTGTTCTGGATAACCCTGAAAAAATTGTAAATATCAAAGCTGAGATAGGCTTTGGCTGTAAGTCCGTATACCACATCATTCAGATCGAAATCAAATCCGGTATTGAACTGACCGATACGATCCAACACATTCACGTAGCTGCCGGAAACCAAATCCCCGTAGATGTTGTCCTGGTATTGCGAAGTTCCGCCCAGGAGTTTCCCGTCATCGACATAGCGGGTAACCAGGTCAGGATTGGGCAAATTAATGTCACTGGTGTCAATGAGCAAAGGATACCAGTTGGGGTGGAAATTGGCCGCATCCTGCCAAAAATTCCCGATCGCTCCGTGTCTGCGATCAAAAACGCCCATAATATCCAGGTTCATCTTAATGTGATCAGTTACACTGAAATCCACGTTCCCCCGTATGTTGAACCGGTCGGATCGTTCGTTAGCTCCCTCACCCACCGTAAGAATATTACCGGTTGAGTTCCATCCCAGGTTCATGTAATACTGGGCTCGTTGATTTCCCCCGGAAAATTCGGTGATGACCGATGAAAACGGTTGAAAGGATCTCAGGAAGGTCTCATTGAAATACTGCTGGTCGGGATAAAGGAGAGGGTTGGAATGGGTCCTGTAAGATTCCAGTGCAGCCGAATCATACGGGGCTCCAAGTCCATCGTTGATGCTGGCTTCATTATAGAGCCGGGCATAGTCGTATGAGTTCAGGAACTCTGGGTAACTGATGGGGATACTTACTCCCTGTTCGGCCGATACAGTGATCCTTTGCTTATAGGGATGCCCCCGCTTGGTCTTGATCAGGATAACTCCCTGGTCTGCCTGCGTGCCATAAAGGAGTTTGCTTCCCCCATCGGGCAGGTAGGTTATCTCCTCCACCTCGTGCAGGTTGATATTGTCCACAGGCCTTGGGATTCCATCCACGATGATAAGACACTGCCCGATCCCGCGGTTATTAAAATTACCAAATAAGCCAGGAACCCTTGAATTCAAGGCATCTTGCACATCCCGTCTCTGGTCGTAGGCTAACAATTCCTCAACCCTGACTGAGTATGCCGGTCCGGTCATTTGTCGCTTATTTAATGTACCGAAAGGAACCATTACATCATCCTTTTCGCCAAGCTGGTACGGCAGGGAGGTCAATGTGATCGTGTTCTCTTCCGTGTTAAGTGAATTGACACTGACCGAGAGGGTTTTGTATCCATCTGCTTCAATGAACAATTCATCGCCGAGGTTGACCCGAATGACAAAAGTTCCTTCATTGTCTGTACTGGTTGAGGCCGTTGATTGGTCAGAAAACACCATGGCATTTGCGATTGCCTCTCCAGATTCATTGGTGATCCTGCCGGTTACCTCCATGGTATTGTCCTGCTGCTGCGCCAGGGCATCTGGCAAAAACAGGGACAGTGCCCCAATCAGTAAGAGTAGTTTGAACATGTAGCTTTCCTTATTAGAAGTTAATAAGTTCATAGTTATGTAGTTTAGTGCAGTTTTTTTTACCATCCCGGATTCTGATAATACTCTTTATATTGCAATACCTGGTCTGTAGGAAGGGGCATCCAATAATGCTTTTCATCAAATACCTTGTCCATAAGCCAGACTTTGGAGAAAGTGGAGTGATCCGGCCCAAAATCGAGTCCGTGAAGCTCCGTGTTCTCAGGGAGGTGGGCCACATGCCACCTTCGCGTGTCATTCCAGCGTTGTCCTTCAAAACATAGCTCAACTGCTCTTTCCACCCGGATGCGTTCCCGAAATGCAACTTTATCCCCTGTGAACTTGGAATGCACGTCCGGCATTTCGGCCCTGTTACGGATAATGTTTACCGCTTCCACAGCCGTTAGTCCGGTTTCTCCGTCAAATGTAGGAGCGGTGGTCGGACCATATACTTCATTGACC
>CAZPTO010000291.1:0-5120 GCA_964589155.1 uncultured Bacteroidaceae bacterium
TCTCCCCGTCTCCAAGTCTCCCCCTCACCCTGTCTCCCCGTCTCCCCCTCTCCCCGTCCCAATATATTCACCATTCCCGCTTTTTTTATTAGTTTTAGGATCTTTAAAACAAACCGAAAATGATACGATACCTCTTCTTGCTGCAGCGTCGCTCCTTACTAATGAAGCGTAGTACCTTTATGCTATCACGCACCCGATTCCTGTTGTCGAGCATCCCTGTGATTTTGCTGCTGGCAATCATTGTTTCATTCTCTTCCTGTAACTTGAGCGAAGAAAAGCTGAAAGAAAAAGCCAATCGCATCCACCGGGAAACCCTTACCGTGGACAGTCATGTGGACACGCCACTGTGGCTGACGCGCAAGGGCTTTCGGTTTGGCGAAAGGCAGGGCGATGACGGAGGCCGCAGTAAACTGGATCTTCCCCGGATGAAGGAAGGTGCACTGGACGGGGTGTTCTTTGCCGTTTTTGTCGGACAGGAGGAGCGAACCGCAGAAGGGAACAGGACCGCCTTGCTGGAAGCAGGGGAAATCATAGACTCTATCCGCACCACGGTTTCGAGATATTCCGATCAGCTGGAAATCGCTGTCAGCCCCCGGGAATTCAGAAAAATTGAAAAAAGAGACAAGCATGCCATTTTCCTGGGCATGGAAAACGGGTATCCCATCGGGAATGACCTCTCCCTTGTGGATTCATTTTATAGTGCAGGTGTAAGGTACATCACCCTGTGCCATTCCTACAACAACGATATCTGTGATTCATCCACAGATTCTGTGGAGCATGACGGGCTGTCGACTTTCGGCGAGGAGGTGGTTTCACGCATGAACGATCTCGGGATCATGATCGATATATCGCATGCTTCAGATGCCTCCTTTTACGATGTGATTGAACACACCCGTGCACCCATCATCGCGTCGCACTCCTGTGCCAGGGCGCTTTGCGACAATCCCAGGAACCTGTCGGATGAGATGCTGCTGGCGCTGAAAGCGAATGGCGGGGTGATCCAGATGTGTATTCTCAGTGCTTATGTAAAGACCCCCGACCCAAATCCGCAGAGGGATTCTGCGCGCCAGGCGGTCTATGAGAAGCATGGCAATTATTATGAGCTGGATGACCTGGGAAGGGAAGCGTTCCTGGTCGATTGGTACAAGGTGGATGTCGACTTTCCGCAGCGATTGGCGACGGTCTCTGACGTGGTGGATCACATCGATCACATTGTTGAGGTCGCCGGGATCGATCATGTGGGGATCGGCACCGATTTCGATGGTGGCGGCGGTGTGGAAGGCTGCTTCGATGTCTCCGAAATGGGCAATATTACCCTGGAACTGGTCCGCCGGGGCTACACAAGGAAGGAGATCGAAAAGATCTGGTCCGGCAATCTCATGCGCGTGATGAAAGAAGCGGAACGCGAAGGCGCATAGCGCCTGGAGTAGGTCAATGGATCTGGATCCCTGTTGGCGGGTCAGCACTTCACCAAAAAGGCTTTTTTCCTGGATCAGGAATCCGGATAAGTGTCTGTGAATGGTGTTATGGCGCAGCTTCACTTTCTCCCCGGTAGAAGTGGCCGCGAACGAATTTCCCCACTTCAAACCGTTCCAGGATGGTCTGGTCATTCAACTCTTTGGAGAGTGAGGCAACGGTCTCCACCGGCACATCGAAGAGGTCCAGGATCAGCAATCCATCCAGCGCATTGTTGAATTTTGGATCCACGTTGAAACTGATGATTCTTCCATTCAGCTTGAGGTAGCGTTTCAGTAATACCGGCATCTTGTATCCCGAGGTCTCCACATCGTCGATGAAATGATCGAATTTCTGCAGGTTGTCGGCACTTTCCAGGATGATATCCTCATCAATATTGTATCCCGGCACGTTGTACCTGGTGCGTGGACGGATGTACCTGGCCAGCTCCTTATTGTAGTAATTTTTCCGGATATAGTTGATGATCATGGACCTGGAAAATTCCGAGAAACGGTTGCTGATGCTCACCGGTCCGATCAGGTAGCGGTACTCCGAATTTTTAATCAGGAAATAGAGAATTCCCTTCCAGAGCAGGAAGAGTGGCATCGGCTTGCGCTGGTATTCCTCTATAATGAAGGAGCGTCCCAGCTCCATGGACTGGCGCAGGATCTTCCTGAATCCCCGCTGCATCCGGAACAGGCTGTGGACGTAAAATCCCCTGACGCCGTATTTTTGCAGGATGTCTTTGCCGATCCCGACCCGGTAGGCCCCGACGATCTTCTCCTCCTGTGTGTCCCAGACGAACAGCTGGTGGTAATAGAGATCGTATTCATCCAGGTCCATCGACCGGTTGGTTCCTTCGCCCACATCCCGGAAGGTGATCTCCCGCAGACGTCCGATCTCGTTCATGATGAAGGGGATCCTGGTGGATGCAGTGCAGTATACCTCAAAATTAGTGTTTGAAAAGAGCAATGCATCTTCATCACCGCGTAACAAATCTATTTCATGACGGATCTTTGAAGGTGACACCGGCGGGGCGATGGGCTCGGGCTTCTTTACCCTTTTGAAACGTGGCAGGAAAAACCGTTTTACCTCCAGGGCAGATCCCAGTGAGTAGGTTTTGGCACGCAGGAACCTGCCATAGCGGGCCAGGTCGGTAAATTCATCCTGTTCTTTTACAGTGATGGGATGGCCGATCCGGATACGGATTTTGCGGTTTTTCTTGTTGAACATTTCTGAAGCCAGTTTCACCGTACGCAGCGAGGGATGGATGAGCCCCAGGATGTGGAAGATCCTGGAATTGGTCCCTTCGAAGTACACCGGTACCACCGGCACCCGTGCATTGCGGATCATCTTAATGGCGGAACTCTGCCATTGCCTGTCGGTCTTCCCGAAATTATCCTGGTTGTAACTGGAGACTTCCCCGGCAGGGAAGAGGCCTAATACCTTACCTTCCTGTAAGTGCTGAATGGCCATTTTGATGCCTGCCAGGCTCGATGCCCTGTCTTTGCGTTTTTCGAAGGGATTGACGGTGAACAGGAATTCAGAAACGGGTTCGATCCGTTGCATGAGGAAATTGGCCATGATCCGGATATCAGGTCGTATGCCGGCGATGACCTTGACCAGCAGCATGCCGTCGATGCCGCCGAAAGGGTGGTTGGATACGGTGACGAACGCACCCTCACGCGGGATCCGTTTCAGCTCATCCTCACGCACCTCGTAATCCAATTCCAGTTTCCCGATGAGCTTGTCAATGAAATCAATGCCTTGCTCGTCCCTGAGCTCTTCGTACAACTTGTTCAGCTTATTGATGCGCAGCAGGTTCATCATCACCTTCGCCACTCCGCCGCCTCCCAACTTCTTGAGCCGGGCCGACCGGATCAGTTCATCGGTTTCTATAAGTTTGCCCCTCTTTTCCATACCCGTAAATATAGTACAAAATATTCCCCTCAATTTACGTTATATTTGTAGTCTTATACAATGTTATGTCAAGAATTACCCGGATATTTTTATCCACGCTCAGTGGACTGTTGCTGGCACCGGCTTATTTCCAGTGGGGGACAGGGTTCATCATGTTCATTGCACTGATCCCCCTGCTGATGGTGGAAGAGGATCACTACCAGCGACGTGCGCAGAACAAGACGACATCGCTTACCTGGTATGTAGTGATCACATTTATGCTGTTTACGGCCCTCACTGTCTGGTGGGTAAGGTATGCGGTAGCCATCGGGATCATTGCGGCGCTGATCGTGAATACAACGTTCATGACCGTTCCGTTCTTGCTCTTCCATTATGTAAAAAGACATACCGGTCCGCGGCTGGGGTACCTTTCACTGATCACCCTATGGCTTGCGTTCGAGTTCTTGTTTTTGAATGTACAGGTGAATTTTCCCTGGATCATCTTCGGGAATGCCTTTGCCAATGATGTGAAATTCATCCAGTGGTACGAAGTGACCGGGACCCTGGGAGGAAGTTTATGGGTGTTGGTGATGAACATCCTGCTGTTCCGGCTGATGCAGGGATTAAGAAAAAAATTCACCTTCCGGGCCAACCGGGGAAGGATCAGCTGGGTATTTGGATTTCTGCTGGTCCCTGTAATTATTTCGCTGGTACGGTACCATACCTACGAAGAAGAATACCGTCCCTACGAAATCGTGGTCCTCCAGCCCAACATCGACCCTTACATGAAGTTCATCGATATGCCCCAGGAGGAACAGACCGCTTATCTCCTTGAAGAAGCCCGTTCGCTCGTGACCGCGTCGACCGACTATGTGGTGGGTCCGGAAACATTTATCAGCAATTCCGTCTGGCACCATACCATGAACCGGCATCCGGAGATCAACAAGCTCTATGAGCTGATCGAGGAGTATCCCGATGTGAAATTCGTTATCGGGGCCATGACTTACAAGCGTTATGAGCCCGGAGATTCTCTTTCAGAAACAGCCAAACCGGTAGGGGATAGTTCATATTTCTTCGACAGTTACAACAGCGCGTTACAGCTGGACCGGACAGGGCAGATCCAGATGTATCATAAGTCTTTATTGGTAACCGGTGCAGAGTGGATGCCCTCATTTAACAGGTCCTCTTTCATCAGGAAGATCACGGTTGATCTCGGTGGCATCACACGGAGTCATGGCACCCAGGAAGAGCGGGGCGTGTTTGTATCACCGCAGGATGGGCTGAAGGTGGCCCCGGTCATCTGCTGGGAATCCATTTTTGGAGAATATGTGACCGAATACGTCGGGAAAAAGGGAGCCAACCTGATCTTTATCATCACCAATGACGGGTGGTGGAGAAATACACCCGGTCATAAGCAGCACAACAGCTTTGCCCGGTTACGTGCCATTGAAACCAGGCGCAGCATTGCCAGGTCGGCCAATACCGGGATCAGCAGCCTGATCGATCAGCGCGGCGTAGAGTTGCAGCGGATCGGTTGGTGGGAGCGGGATGCCATGAAGGGAACGCTGAATGCCAATGACCACCTCACATTCTATGTGAAACATGGCGACTTCCTGGCCCGGATCGCCGCTTTCCTGTCGGTATTGCTTGTATTGTATGCTTTTGTCAGGAAACACGCACTGAATGAAAAACCCCGGAAAACCCGCAAACCAAAAAAATCAAAATAGCTATGTTCAGAAAGATCTCTCCGTTTGATATCGATGACA
>CAZPTO010000292.1:0-5105 GCA_964589155.1 uncultured Bacteroidaceae bacterium
CCATGTCGCAATTCAATCACGCGATCCTGATGGTCCCCATGGAGGACGATTCCATCTGGCTGGAGTGCACGAGTCAGCGATTGCCTTCGGGATACCTGGGGTCATTTACGGATGACCGGACCGTATTGTTTATCGATGAAAAGGGAGGTCAGCTGGGAAGGTCGCCAGCCTTCCCGATGAATGAGAATTGCAGGACCACTAACGCGGAAGTGATCCTGCATGACGACCTTTCTGCCACGATTGTAAGAGACCGTTGGTATGGCGGATGGTATTTCGGTGACAAGTACAGCGAGATATTGCACCTGGACCAGGTTAAGCAGAAGCGCCGGATCCAGCGCAGCCTGGAGCTGTCGGGATTTACACTCACCTCTTTTTCTTACGACTACAGGCTGGAGGATCCCGTACATGTGAAACAGCATATTGAGGTTGAGGACGATGCTTTTCTTACTCCTTCCGGGGATTACATCATGCTGCAACCCAACGTGGTCAGCTCCGGGATCTCCCTTCCCACCCGGGTGAGGGACCGCAGTCAGGAAGTTTATATCCGGCGACCCGGGATGATCACAGACACGATTGTCTACAATATTCCCAGAGGGATTGCCGTGGAACAGCTCCCGGATCCTTGCCTGGTTTCCTCTGATTTCGGCACCTACCGCTCCGAGATCCGGCAGGACGGCGACCGGTTGGTGTTCATCCGTCATTTTGAATACTACAGCGGATATTTCCCACCCGGGCGTTATGACGATTACTATTCCTATTATAAGGAAGTGATACGCGCCGACAACCAACAGGTGGTGCTGAAAGTAATGTGAGGAGGTGGGTTGCGGAGGTTTACACTGGAGAGGAGACGATTATTTATTTCGGGAACGAAGTGGTTACCAAATTGAATGAATGTCATTCATTTCTTTCCGGGTTCCAGTGACCTTGCATTTTTATAGCTCAGATTCAATGGGTTTTTCAGAGGATAGGGACGATTATTAGACTTATCCCCCTGGTCTTCCGGATTACTCCACTCACTATTCCGGCCTGAAGCAGAAAAAACCGGGATTGATGCCGGTCTTGAAGGTATCAATCACAGTTCCATCTGATTTGTAGCGGTAAACGATGCCCCGCTGTACCTGGTCGATGGCGTCGCCGAGGTAGATGTCGCCGGTGTAGGGGTCAATGCCGAGGCCGTAGAATCCTCATGTAGAAGAAATATTTTTTGAAAGTGTAAATAAATCTATACTAAAATTGATGCGACTCGGGAAATTATTCAGGGATGAATCTGATAAATCAAGACATCGGTACATTAACAGGTAGGTTCCATTGAAGAAATAGTATTGCACATCTGAATAAATAATGTTATAAAACGGAACGAATTGACCTGTCAAAGATTATCATTAGAGGTTATTACATGTTTAGTCAACAAAAATATGCTTGTATAAAGAAGTCGCTAAATTTATATGATAGCTGGCGGGAATAAGCAGATAAGTTATTTGTCTTTTTTTAGCAATGAAATAGTAAACGAAGTAAACCAAAAAAAGTTTACTAATTTTAAAATACAATTAATACCATTATATTAGTAAACCAATTACAGTTTACTTAATTTACTATGCATCAATCAACTCAAAATATTTGGTTAAGGTATGGATTTGTCGATAATCCTTTTGATACAAGAGCTCTCTCTCATACAAGCAATTTTCCAATTGGTAAGGCATATGTTAAGAGAAAAAACTATAATGAGATTGGGGGCTTATTCGATTACTTTTTGAGAATTCCAAATGGTGGAAGGATAATTGTTGAAGGAGATTCAGGTGTTGGTAAAACAACTTTCGTTAATTTTCATAAAGCGTCCTGGCGTGGTATGCAAACTCGTGAAAAACTATTTTCACCAGAGACGGAAATATCCGTCAATGAGGACTGGAATATTGAGAATTTTATATTTAATGCTTTGGGATCTCTGGTTGGACAGATTAGATTGGATATCGGAGAAAGAAAATTCAACAAGCACAAATTTCTGAAAGAGATTCTCAGTTTTAGTGGGGTATTATTTCAGACTATTCCGGGTATTTCTACGAATATTGGCATTCCAACGTTATTTAGTGTTGGAGGTTCTGTTTCAAAGACTACTTCAGTCACAATTGGAAAAAACATTGAAAGTCAATTGCAGCAGTACTTGAATAAAACTATTGAATTTATTATGGGGTTAGGCTACAGGGGTGTAATACTACACTTTAATAATATGGAACTCCTACAGCATAAAAATACTAGTGAATTAAAAGGTCTATTTGAGGGTATAAGAGATGTTTTACAAACAGCAAATATCTACTTTGTATTTATTGGAGGGAAAGGCCTTTACAATAAAATAATTATGCCAAATACTCGTGTACGAAGCATATTTTACGATGAGCCAATTGTAATTCCTGCCTTAGATCTTGAAAATTTGAAAGAGATCATTGACCGGAGATATAAACTATCATCTAAAAGATCAGATTTCGTGAAACCTGTTTCAGATGGTGTTTTAGAATATCTTCACACGTGCTTTGGAGGAAGAATCAGAGATATTATGAACACGATTACAAATCTAATATCAAGGATTCCTGAAGGGGTAATCAAAACCATTACTTTGGATGAGGTGAAGCCCAAATTGCTTGCAATTGAGGAGCAAAAACTCAGGAGACAAGATTTTTCAGAAACAGAAATTGAATTTTTGAAGGTTCTTCTTGAGTTAGACAAATTTTCAAATTCGGAATTGGCTTCGAAACTTGGGAAAAGTAAACAGTATATTAATAAATATCTCTCAGAATTTCGAAAAAATGAAGTTATTGTAAAATTTGAGAAGATGGGAAGAAACATTATTTACACTATTCATCCGCGTTTTACTCTGCTTAAAGCTCTCATATGCGAAAGGGACGATTATTAGACTTATCCCCCCGTTCTTCCGGATTACTCCACTCACTATTCCGGCCTGAAGCAGAAAAAACCGGGATTGATGCCGGTCTTGAAGGTATCAATCACAGTTCCATCTGATTTGTAGCGGTAAACGATGCCCCGCTGTACCTGGTCGATGGCGTCGCCGAGGTAGATGTCGCCGGTGTAGGGGTCAATGCCGAGGCCGTAGAATCCGCCGATGGCAGGAGCTTGATGGATTTCCAGGATTTCCTGGGTTGAGGACACTCCGGGAGATTTCAATCCCGGTTGGGACTGCGAGGTTATCAAATTGCCATCATCAAGCTTCCTTCCTTTTGAAGCTTCAGAAATGGACTTGGTATATGTACTTTCCAGGATCTTTTCGGGTGGGAATACTGATATGGATTTGGAGTAAGAGCTCTCCACGATCTTCACCGGCGGATTCCCAGAGGTGACGACATGACGATACAGGTGCCGGTTGAGGAAATATAGTGTGTCCCCGGTGCCGTTGATCTGCAGCTCCGCAGGTTGGTCGTCCAGGCTGAATGTAAATGATGTTTCGATCTCTAGCGTGGCAGGATCGATGCGGATGAGTTCCGGGATCTCATGACCGGCAGGATTGCCTTCGAAGCCCCCGTCACACAATACCCAGAGCTTTCCGAACCGGTCGGCCACGATGGAATTGGGCTGCAGCGGAACGTCGATGGAGTCGGTCACCTGGTCGGTTTCGGAATCGATCACCAAAATGGTATTGTCGTAACTCCAGCAGTTGGTATACACCTGGTTCCCGATCTGCACGAACTGCTCGGTGGAGTGCTGGTTCAGTTGCGCGGCAGGATTGGAAACATCAATATACCCCTTGATCTCGAATTTTTGCGGGTCCACAATGGCGATTGCCCGGGCAGAGAGGTCCGAAACGTATGCTTTATTATCATTTACAAAGTGCATATACCGGGGCGAGGTCAGACCGGTGATCTTGCCCACGTATTCAAAGGTGTTGACATTGATCACATAGATCTTGCTGCTGTTGTTCACCACGATGTACCCCAGGCTGTCGCGGATCACCATCGACTGTGCCACATCTCCCAGCGGGGTGCCGTTGGTTCGGTAGAACACATCGTTGAGGTACTGCATCGAGTCGATGAGGTAATAGGAAAGCGAGGCATTGTCGTACATGAAATTCCCTTCGTTCAGCACAAAGACCCCGGTCTGCTGGCTGATGGCATTGTCCAGGCTGGTATCAGCCCTTACTTGCAGATCGTTCATTGCATACCACGCGTCATCGTCCATGCAGGAGGGCAGCAACATCCACAACGGGGCCAGGACCAGTAGGATCAGCCTGCTCCAGTCAGCATTACCGTGTATGTTGGGTCGTATACTCATTCCAATGTATTACGTTGTTAAATGCGTTGAACTTTGAATTATCTTCTGTTGCTGTCAAAAATCATATTTCAGGTGCAGGGTGAAAGATCTGCCAGGCATAAAACGCATCAGTACGTTCCGGTACGATTCGTTGAAGAGGTTTTCGATCTTCAGCTCCACGGTGAACGTCCCTGCCGGTTGTTCGATCTGTTTGCCCAGCTTGAGGTGGTTCAGGTAGTGGGGGTACAGGGTGTGGAGCGGGCTTACCGTCCGGCTTTCATTGCTGCTCAATAAGGTCCGCACGCCCATGGAGTTGTTCTGGAAGATCACGAACCAGCCGTTACGCATTACCGCGATATTGAGGTTGCCGGATACTTTCGGGATAAATGGTAGCTGTTGACCGAATTGGTTGTCACCGAAATTGTTGTCACCGAATATGTTGTTCCCCGGATCGCTCGCTTCATCGGTGTTCCGTGTATGCGTAAGTGAAAACGTTCCATTCATCTTCAGTTGCCATGCCCCCAGGAAGAGGTCTGACGACAGGTGGTATTCCATCCCGTAGGACCGCACTTCCCGGAGATTGAGCGGTTCCCAGTATCCTTTAAATCCCGGGAGCCAGAGGATCCAGTTGTCGATGCGGGAATAATACCCGGTAAGCGAGGTTTGCAGGTGTATCGCATCTCTTTTCTGCAGCCAGCTGACTGAGACCTCACCTGTATGTCCTTCCTCGGGCAGCAGGTCCGGATTCCCGCCGGGCTGCCAGTAGAGGTCGTTGAGGGTGGGGTGGAGGTAATTCCTGGCCAGGTTGGTTTTCAGCCACAGGTCATGGTCGCCAAACGGTTTTGCAGATC
>CAZPTO010000293.1:0-5104 GCA_964589155.1 uncultured Bacteroidaceae bacterium
CTTGCGATTCAATAACAATGCTGCGATCCAGATGAGTACCGAAACCAGTACCTTGTTGTCTGTGAGGTCCTCTCCGAAGGGCCAGCCCGTCCAGTAAGCACCAAAGGCATATTTTTGAACGATAGGGCCCAGGATCAGTCCGCCAATGACGAAAAGAATCACAGTGATCAGTGCATTACGTCTATAGGAGGCAATGTTCGCCGCTGCCTGGATCCCCGTGGCATTCGACCACAGCATGGCAAGGAACATAAAAAACACATGCGGCATCAGCGCCCATGCCGGCACATCGCCTTTGAACCGCACGACGATATTTTCGTCCAGGCCGAGGTCAATATCACGGTCATTCTCCCGGAGTTCCAGGTGGTATTCCAGCTTCCCGGCGGGAGGTTGATGGGGCAGGAACGCGATCAGGTTCTGATCGATCCTGTGGAGCCTGATGGTATCCCAGGATTCGTTGGTGGGAAATCTGCGGTATATCACCACGCCGCTGTAGGATTCGGGAAGTGCGATTTCCACCGGGCAGTCTGTTTCTCCACCGTGGGACCTCGGGAGTTCAAATTCATGCGTTGTTCCGTTTGCCTCGATTTTAATATCGATCGGGTAGGTGGGACCCGTCATTCGCTGGTATACGGAAGCAGCGATGGTAATTAAAAATGCAATGAACCAGAAGAGGGTCTTCTTCAGCAGAAGCTTAATTTTCGTCATAATTTTAACAATAGCTCAAGGGATACACCGTCACGTTCAACCTGAACGATCACTGATTGTCCCTCCTTTAATTCTGATAATCTTTCCATATAATCATGCACATTCCCGATGCGCTTCCCGTCAACCGCTTTGATAATATCACCACCTTTCATTCCTGCAATTGCAGCAGGTTTGCCTTCGGTAACAAATGAAACCGGCATGCCTTCAGTTCCGTCGTACATCACATCGGGCATCAGGCCGAATGTTACCATGCCTTGCCTGCCTCGTGAACCTGAAGATTCCTTGGGTCCGGCCATTGTGAACGCAATCTTTTCTGGCATTTCTGAAAGGGCATAGGCCACGTCGGAAACAAAGTACAACACATCTTTCATTCCCTCGTAATCGAGTTTTTCCGGGGTGTCGTCCGGTGTATGGTAGTCGGTATGTGCCCCGGTCGAAATAAACAGCACGGGTACATCTTCTGCGTAGAACGACGAGTGATCGGAGGGACCGTATCCGGCTTCAGAATAGGCCATGCTGAAATCGTGCTGAAGGTTAAGTGAATCAAGCAGTGTGCGGAATACGGGAGATGTGCCGACACCTCCGATCTGCAGCTGGCGTTCGGGATTCAGCCTTCCAATCATATCCAGGTTGATCATCACCTGTACCTTTTCAAGGTCAACCACGGGATTGGCTGCCAGTGTCCTGGATCCCTGCAGCCCCATCTCCTCAGCAGCGAAAGTGGTAAAAAGGAAGCTTCGCCCCGGAGCCCTGCTCATGAGGTGCTGGGAAAGCTCGATCACACCCGCGACTCCTGATGCATTATCATCTGCTCCGTAATGTACACCGGTGGTGTCCTGCCTGCGCGATGAGGAACCCCTTCCGCCCAACCCAAGATGGTCGTGGTGCGCGCCAATAATGATGTATTGGTCTGACAGTTCACTGTTTCCTCCCTGGAGGCTGGCAAGGGTATTGTTGGTCGACAGTTCCGTGGGTACCACTTCGGTCATGAGCGTTGCATACAGACCTGTCGACACGGCCACATTATCGAAAGAGCTGATCATCCCGAAAATTCCGTCCTGGTCTTCTGATTGCAGCATTTTTGCAGCAGACCCGTCAAGAAGTACCACTGCAGGAATGGGAAGTGGCAATCGTTTCCGGCTCTCCAGCGAGGGAAGCTCCCCGGTTGCAATATAAACTACTGCTGCAGCCCCATGGTCCGCAGCAGTCAGACACTGTGACCTGAGAAATGTATAGGCATCATGTCCGTTTACGGGCAGACCTGCAGGCAGCGGCATGGTGAGAATGTTTCCCTTTACCGGTGATGTTGTTGTTTCCGGCAGCTGCGTTGAAAGAATAAGTTCACCCCTGACAGTATCGGTGGCACTAAATCCCAGTATGTGCATGTCGGGCTGTCTGATTTCTGCTCCGGGTCTTCTCCCAATCAGTATCTTGTTGTTTTCCGTCACTGTAAAGCCTCTCTCCACCATTACCTGCTGCAACCCGTTTTCCTTGAGAGGAACCATGCCCGACAGGTCAAATTGTTCAACAATGTAGGCGGTCAGGACAGAATCTTCCGGACTGCCCGGTTCCCTGCCCTTCAGGCTGTCGCCTGACAGGAAATAAACGATGTCGCGCAGTTCATCTGTGGTAATCTGGTGGTTGAATTTTGGCTGGCATGCCGTGATCAGGATTGCGGCAGGCAGCACCATAAACATGGCTCGTACAATCTTTCCGGACTTTGAAAAAACAGCACTTACCCCCGGAAAGGGTGCGTGCGCACTATTGCTGTTCTTCCGGTGGATGCACATGGCCGGATGCATACGTTCGCATGCTTGCTCCGGGACTTCTGATTTGTTATGCCTCATTCCACGTTGCTTTAACGGGTTTTGATTGAAAAACTCAAAAATAGTCATAATAAAAATTAAAAAAAACTTGACATAAAGGATAAATTAAAATATTTTTACGAAGTAGTTTGACAATTATGTCAAACATTTATGTCTAACAAATTTGTCGAAATGCAATTAAGTAACCAGTCCGAATTAAAGATCCTTGATGCTGCAGAAAAAATCTTCTTCAGCAAGGGAAAGGAGGGTGCAACCATGCAGGAAATTGCCGACGAGGCAGGAATCACCAGGACCTCTCTGAACTACTATTACCGCTCGAAGGATAAACTCTTCGAGGCGGTCTTCCGTAACGCCTTGTCAAGATTCGTTCCCAGGCTTGCTGCACTGATGCAGACCACGGACTCCCTCATAGAATACTTTCCCAGGATGGCGGAGATCATCATTGATACGATGATTGAGCACCCCCAGATACCCGTGTTTGTGCTGGCGGAACTGGCCTCGAATCCCGATCGTGTACCGCAGATGATGGGTGAACTGGGTATTCACCCCTTCCAGGCGATGCAGAAAATGAAAAGCGATGAACCGCTCAGCCAGCTGTCCGTCGATCCCCGCCAGGTGATCATGAATCTCCTGGCTATGTGTATTTTTCCCTTTGCCGCCAGGCCCATGCTTGTTTCGATCATGTACCAGGGAGATGAACAGGCCTTCATCGATGCCATGGAGCAGCGAAAGAAACTCATCCCAAAGATGTCTGAGGCCATGTTTAAAAATGTTGAGTCATGAGAAAATACTTACTTATCTTAATGATTTGCTCCTTTTTCCAGGCACAGGCGCAGGGTACACTGCAATTCCGCGACTGCCTGGAAAAGGCTGCCGGACATGCGCCAAGGTTGCTCGACAGGGAATTGATCGATACCCAGGGGAAACTGAAACTGGAGAATGCGAAGCGCGCCTGGTATCCGGCCCTTGAATTGAATGGCAAGGCGACCTACCAGTCGGATGTGATCTCCTTCCAGGTCGATCAGCCCGGATTCCCGTTCGATTTTCCTGAAATGCCCAACGAACAGTTCGGACTGAACCTCGACTTCAGCCAGGTGATCTACGATGGTGGGCAATCCAGGTACAGGCGTGTATATGAAAAGGCATCAACAGCTGTGGCCCTTCAGCAGGTGCAGGTGGACCTCCATGCGCTCAAACAGCAGGTGGCAGGGATCTTTTTCTCCACGCTGATGCTGCAGGCCAACAGGAAAAACCTGGTCGTCGCCCGGGAGAATCTCGCTGCGCGTGAAAAAGTATTACAATCCGCCGTGGAGAATGGTGTGGCGGAGGAATCGGACCTGAAGGTGATCCAGGTGGAAATGCTCAAAACACTACAGTCCATCTCTGAGCTGGATGCCCGTCGCAAAGGAGCCCTGCGTGCACTTTCCATGTACATGGGACAGGACATTCACGAAACGACCCTGCTTGAACAGCCGGTGCTGGAAATGAACGGGGCCGACAGCTTGCAACGCCCTGAGCTCTCCTATTTCCGGCGCAGCGCCGAACTCCTAGATGTCGGCAAGGAGCTGCAGCAGGTGAAGCGGAGGCCCCGGCTGTTTGCATTCGGACAGGCAGGGGTGGGTATGCCCGGATACAACATGCTGAACGACCAGGTCGACAGTTACTACATGGTGGGGGCACGGGTGCAATGGAACATCTGGGACTGGAACACGGTCAGCAGGGAGCAGCAGATCCTTGAAAAACAAAAGCAGGTCCTGGAACACGCGCAGGAAACATTCAGCATACAGGTACACGCCGGAATTGAAAATGAACTGGCGCAGGCAGAACATTACCGGAACGCCATGGCGCTGGACGACAAGATGCTGCAAATGCGCATGGAAATTACTGCTGCAGCGGCATCGAAAGTCGACAATGGCGTGATCTCGGCCACGGAATACCTGCAGGTGCTGAACGAGGAGCAGCTTGCAAGAATCGCGCGTACCGGCCACCATATCAGGTTGCTGCAGTCCATGGCAAACATTCATTTACTGAGAGGCACATTATAAAACAGTCAAATCATGAACAGAATATTGAACTACATCGCGGCTGCCACGTTGGTGCTGACTGCATGCAACAATGACAAGAATATGTCGGATGCATATGGCAATTTTGAGAGTATCCCCGTGATGGTCGCCGGTCAGGGCCAGGGCCAGCTGGTATCCTTTACGGTGGAAGAGGGACAGCAACTGGAAAGTCAGGAAACAGTGGGTGTGATCGATACCGTGCAGATCCACCTCCAACGGGAACAGCTGCGGGCCTCCATGCAGGTGCTGGATACCCGCCTGCAGACCGTAAATGCACAGATCCGTTCGCAGGAGGTGCAATTAGAGAACCTGCAGCGGGAGCTGGAACGTGTTGAAAAGTTGCGGAAGGACGGTGCGGCGACGGAAAAGCAGCAGGACGACCTGGAAGGCAGTATTGCGCTTGTCCGTGCGCAGATCAAAGCACAGGAAACACAGAAGGCAACCATCACCGCAGAGCATAAATCGCAGCAGGTACAGGCCGATCAGCTGGATGAGCAGATCAGAAGATCC
>CAZPTO010000294.1:0-5091 GCA_964589155.1 uncultured Bacteroidaceae bacterium
ATGATGAAGTGGTGGGCATGATTGTAGCAAAAAAAGATGAACAGGATATTATGGTTGTTTCTGAAAAGGGCTTTGGCAAACGCTCCGACCTGGATGGATACAGGGTTACCAACCGGGGAGGGAAAGGTGTCAAGACCATTAATATTACTGAAAAGACCGGGTACCTGGTGGCGATCAAAGCGGTTACGGACGATGATGACCTGATGATCATTACTACAACAGGGATAGCCATCAGGCTGTCTGTGAAGAGTGTAAGGGTAATGGGAAGAAATACCCAGGGAGTGCGCCTGATTAACCTCAGGGAAGGAGCCAAAATTGCTGCTGCAACCCAGGTGCCATCCGATAATGGGGCAGAACAGGCCGCGGAAGCAGAAATGAGTCCCGAAGATACGGCTCCAGGAGGCCTGAATGAAGGATCCGGGGAGGAGCAGGGACAGCAAGGTGAACAAGATTCCCCGGAAGATACGGTGGAATAACCTTCGCAAATATACTGTTTACAACGTTCCTAAAACATAATAAAAGTCTGGCACCGTATTTGAACATTAACATGAAAGTTCTTATTTTTGAACAAATTAAACCACAATAAAATGAAACGTTTGATCTACTTAGCAGTGTTGGCTGCATTTATTACCGGAACTGTGACAGCACAGGATGCTTCAGTTCCTATCATGTTGAATTATAATGCTTTAAAAAAGAAAGTTGAGAAAAGTAATGAGGACATTGTACATGATAGAAAGGGACAAAAAGAGAGGACCTGGATCAAGAGGGGTGAGCTATTTCAGGATGTTGATAACCAAGGACTTGAACAACTTCAAATTGGGATAGACAAGAATACACTGCAGATCTTTTATAAGGATCCGGTTTCTGTTGAAGAGGAAGAGGGCAATGTAGAGATCCTCAAGTATGAAACGATCCATTATATTTTTGAAAATGGCCGGTTAAGGGGGTGGACCAGGGTGGATCCGATCCATGAACAACCGCTGCAGGAAGCGCTTAGAAGCTATAAAAAAGCGATAGAACTGGAAGATGAAGACAAGGAGATGCGACTCCAGGAAAAGATCAAGGAAAACCTGGATGAACTGAAACTTCAATTTCAGCGTTCAGGGCAAAACAAATACTACCTTGAGGCGTATTCCGATGCTTTGGAAGCCTTTGAATCGATACTTGCTGTAAATGAATTGCCCATTTATGAGGGTGAGATTGACACACTGATGATCAATTACTGCGGTATTGTTGCAAGAGAGATCGGTGCCCGGCAAATGAAAATGGGTAACGAAGAGAAGGCGGAAGAAATGTATCGGAAGACCATCGATTATTATGAAAAGCTTGCTGAACTCGAGTACGGGGGATCATCCAACTACATCCAGATGACCAGGGATTATTATGCCATCGGCGACACACTTGGAGCCATCGCTAATCTGAAGGAAGGCCTGAATCAATATCCTGACAGTACATTGTTGGTGACTGTGGCCGCGCAGGCATATTACCTGATGGACGAGAATGAAAAAGGCCTGGAGTTCATTGAAGAACGTCTCGAACAAAGACCTGAATGTCCGGCTGCATATTATTGGAAAGGATTGTTGATTACCAACGAAGATGATGTGGAGGAAGAGACCATTGAACGTGCTCTTGCATTGTACGACACATCCCTTATGTATGATCCGACCAACGGGAATGTCTGGTACCAGAGCGGATATGTGAATTATGCCGTGGGTGCGAATTATTTTGAACAGGAGAGTTATGAAGAGGATGAAGAATTCAGGAAAGAACTGAATGCTAAAGGTGTGGATTACTACGAGCGGGCCATTGAGAAGCTGGAGAAGGCATATGAGATTTCAGAAGAAGACCTGACATTGCAGCGGGAATCACTGGACCTGTTGAAAAGGGTTTATTATAAATTGTACGGAAGCGAAGATGAGCGTTACAAGAGTACCGATGAGCGACTGAAAACTCTCGGTCAGTAAACGCTGCACCAATAATTTAAATCGGATAAGGAAGGGAAGTGTTGTGAAATGCTTCCCTTATCCTTTTAAAATTCTATTTAACATAATATTAATTATAGGACACATGAATAAGAATTATGCGCAACGCTGCGCTGCTATTGCACGATGCTAACAGCGTCCACGTGCACACGGACTGTTGGTGATGAAGAATCCGAAAAATCCACCCAGCAACGCACTGTTGATAATGTCTCCCGAAGTAATTTCATTCATATGCCGTCCTTCGGTCAGGTAAAAAACTGCCAGTCCGGCCACAGCACCCAACACAATATACAGGATTGTTTTCCTGAGGTGCTTTGATTTTAAATACTTTTTTATGCCCGTGGGCTGATTGCTGAGTTCAAGTTCTTTAAATTCCATATATAACATATCTAAATATACAGATACAAAGATACGTATAATATTTTGTCCACAATACAATCTTGTCGCTATCCTTGCGATTTAGCGGAAAACCCTTCACTGCGTCTACATGCACCGTGCTGTGGTGTCAAAATGCACAGTGAATGTGCGCGTTTCACAGGTACTTGCTGGTAGTTGGGTGCCATTTTCCTGTTGATTGGTGATGAGCGTTTAAAATGATGCTGAAATCTTCTATATTTAACATTTCTTTTTCGTACGAACACAATTTACATCGAATAACAACACATTTTAAATCGAATAGCACAATGATACGTATCGCAACAATAATGCTGCTCTCAACGCTCATTGGAAGCGCATGCAACCTTGCCACAGAACAAACTGCAGAATTTCGCGGCCCCGACCGATCAGGAATATTTACCTCAGAATCAGAACTGCTTGCGCAATGGCCAGAGCAAGGCCCACCCGAAATCTTTTATATCGACAGCATTGGCGATGGCTATGGTTCCCCTGTCATCTCGAATGACCGCATGTACTTTACTGGTGCTCCCGACAGTATGGCCGTCCTGTATTGTTATGACCTCGATGGTACTCAACTATGGGCAATGCAACTGGGCGAGGAATGGGTGATCAATTACCCGGGATCCAGGTCCGCCCCCACCGTTGCAGGTGCTTTCCTGTATACCAGCACAGGTTACGGTGACCTGTTTTGTGTGGATATTGAAAAAAAGGAAATTGTTTGGTCGCGCAGCCTGGAAAATGACTACCAGGGAATCCTGCCCCGTTTTGGTCATTCTGAGTCCCCGGTAATCCACGAAGAAAAGATATTCTGGACAGCGGGCGGAAAAAAACATAACGTATTGGCGCTAAACAGGTTCAGTGGAGAAACCATCTGGTCCTCCGGCGGAATGAAAGAACGGTCAGGATATCATCCTCCTCGTGTGATCATGGCGCCAAACGGACGTGAGATCCTGGTCACCTTCTCAGCGTATCACCTCATGGGATTTGATGTAGCCAGCGGTGCACTGCTCTGGACACACGCACAGGATAACTACCCTGTTGAAGAACGTAAACCCGGCATCGGCGACACACACTCGAATACTGTGATCTACAAAAACGGGTCCATCTGGTATGCGGCCGGAGATGGCAACTGCGGTGTGAAATTATCATTAAGCGAAGATGGCAGCAGCATATCAGAGATTTGGCGCAATAAAGGGTTTGACAGCTATATGGGGGGCATCGTAAAACTTGAAGATCATATTTATGGCAGTGCAACTGCGCAACCACAACTCAGGTCCATTCATGCCCATACAGGCATCATTGCAGACTCACTAATGATCGGCCGCGGGGTCGTGATTGCCGCCGACAGTATGATCTACTACTACAGTCAGAACGGTAAAATGTACCTCGTTGCTTATCATGACGGCACACTGGAAGAAGTGAGCTCCTTCAGGATCAGCAAAGGTTCCAGGGAGCATTTTTCGCACCCTGTCATCCATCGCGGCGTCCTGTACGTTCGTCGCGGTCAGTCCATCATGGGATATGATTTGACCTGCAATGCCTGAACAGGGCATTCAGGCGAGGATTCCCAGGTGAGTTCGGATCAGGTGACCCTTCACTCACGCTAAATGAACCGGCAGGTTGATCTTTTGGTCATTCATCCACAGGTACCAGGAGTGCTGCATATCCTCCACCCGGAACCATTTTAATGCTGATTTCGTCACCAGGTAAGACCTTAGTGGTATGTTTTTCAGCTATCGTTGCATTCCCCAGGGTGGCATCGCTGTCAGAATAGCCTTTCAGTGCATAGGTAATATCTTCCTCGAGGAAATCGAATTTCACTTCAATCGTCCTCGACATGCTGTTGGTCATGGATGCAAGAAACCACCTGTCACCATCCCTGCGCGCCATGGTGATGTACTCGCCGATCTTCCCGTTAAGCACTTTTGTATCGTCCCATACAGAAACGACTTCCTGCAAAAATTCCCTGCCAGCCTGTCCCTTATAGTGATCGGGATGGTCGCAGGCAACAAGGTACGGACTGTCGAATATGACAAATTTGGCCAGTTCATGTGCCCGGGTTCCCTGGACCATCGTGGGTGACTGGGGTCTGAATTCCCCTTTATTGGCATTCAGGAAACCTCCCGGGGTATAGTCCATCGGTCCGGCCAGCATGCGGGTGTATGGCAATGTGCAATCATGCTCCGGTGTCACCCTGTATGACCATTTATTGTATTCGTTGCCCAGCACACCTTCACGTGTCACCAGGTTTGGATAGGTACGCCGCCAGCCTGTTGGTTTATAGGCCCCGTGAAAATTCACCATCAGTTGATGATCTGCAGCAGTCTTTACCACATCATGGTACCAGTTGACCATCTGCTGGTCGTCACGGGCCATGTAGTCGATTTTCACCCCTGCGATTCCCCAATCGTTGTATAGCGCACAGGCAGCATCAAAATCCGCACGTTCTACATCGGTCCAGTGCAACCACAGCCAGCACTTTACATCCTTTTCCTTCGCGCAGGCAAGGATTTCTTCCATATTCAGCTGCGGTGCAACGGTCGTAATATCTGCATCCGGTTCATTGGACTGACCATACCATTGCGCGTCGATGAGCATATACTCCCATCCCATCTCAGCCGCCAGGTCGATATATTCCAGCACTGCATCCTGTTCCATCTTTACATCTCCGCTCCACCAATGGTTCCAGGCGCTTATTCCTGGTTTGATCCAG
>CAZPTO010000295.1:0-5088 GCA_964589155.1 uncultured Bacteroidaceae bacterium
GATGATGAAGTTAAAATGCTTCGTGTGGCACGTCGAATCGGGGAAGAGACCCCGCTGACTGTCCGCACTACTTTCCTCGGTGCACATGCATTTCCCATGGAATACCGGAACAACAGGGATGGTTATGTGGACCTGGTGATCAATGAAATGCTGCCTGCAGTTGTCGCAGAGCAACTGGCAGATTTTATCGATGTATTCTGTGACCGTGGTTTTTTTTCCGTGGAGCAAACCAACCGTATCCTGCGCGAAGGAGCTAAACACGGACTGCAGCCCAAGATACATGCAAATGAACTGGAAGCTTCAGGTGGGATACAGGCGGGAGTTCAACACCATGCGCACTCAGTCGACCACCTTGAATATACAGGTGACGAGGAAATCGCAGCACTGCTGACAAGCGAGACCATGCCTACTTTGCTTCCAGGTGCATCACTGTTCCTGGAAATGCCATTTGCACCAGCAAGAAAAATGATCAATGCCGGGTTACCGGTTGCCCTGGCCTCAGATTTTAACCCGGGCTCATCGCCATCGGGGAATATGAACCTGGTCATGTCACTGGGCATGATGCAAATGAAAATGCTGCCCGCAGAGGTGCTGAATGCCGCAACGATCAACGGGGCGTATGCAATGGGATTGGAAAAAACCTATGGCTCGGTTACCAGGGGAAAGGTGGCAAATCTCGTGATCACCAATAATGTTCCGGGGATCAATTATTTGCCCTATGCATTCGGCTCAAACCTGGTGAAAAATGTGGTGCTAAACGGTACAATCACCGGTTGAACATAACACATCCAGGTTGCGTTTGCCGGCGGGTTTTTAGGCAGAAAACAATAGTGTTTTACAATTATTTCGAGTAAATACATCTCTGTCATTGCAGTAGCGTGGAGAATGATTGTTCCACCAGCAATAACTAAAAATTAACAAGCAAATATTTACAGTGATGAACCAGATTATAGAATGTGTACCCAATTTCAGCGAAGGCCGGGATATGGGGATCATCAGGGAGATTACCAACGAAATTGAATCGGTGGAAGGGGTGAAGCTCCTGGATGTAGACCCCGGGAAAGCTACCAATCGTACCGTCGTCACATTTGTCGGCTCCCCTCAACAGGTGATCGATGCTGCATTCCTGGCAGTAAAAAAAGCATCCCAGGTTATTGACATGACAAAACACTCGGGCGAGCATCCCCGTTTTGGTGCCACAGACGTCTGTCCGTTGATCCCTGTCTCAGGCATCACCATGGAAGAGACAGTGGAATGGGCGCATCAACTTGCAGAGCGGATCGGTAAAGAACTCCGGTTTCCCGTGTATTGTTATGAAAATGCTGCGCATGAGGAGAAACGACGGAACCTTGCCACTGTGCGATCAGGAGAATACGAAGGTTTGCAGGAGAAACTGAAGGATCCCGATTGGAAACCGGATTTCGGACCGGCAGAATTCATTCCGAAAACCGGCACCATTGCAGTGGGAGCGCGGGATTTCCTGGTGGCATATAATGTGAATCTGAATACGACCTCCACCCGGCGCGCCAATGCCATCGCTTTCGATGTGCGTGAACGTGGCCGCGTGAAGCGGGAAGGGAATCCGCTGACCGGGAAGATCATAAAGGACAAAGAAGGCAAGCCGGTGATGATCCCGGGATCTCTCAAGGCGGTTAAGGGCATCGGGTGGTTCATCGAGGAATACGGAATTGCGCAGATATCGATGAACCTGACAAATATTTCCATTACTTCTATCCATGAGGCATTCGATGAGGTGTGTAAGAAAGCGGATGCGCGGGGGATCCGGGTGACCGGTTCCGAAATCGTCGGACTTGTTCCCCTCGATGCCATGCTCGAAGCAGGCAGGTATTTTCTGCGAAAGCAACAACGCTCCCTGGGGGTATCCGATGCAGAACTGATCAAGATTGCCGTTAAATCCATGGGGCTGGACGAACTCGGACCCTTCGATCCGGACGAGAAGATCATTGAGTATAAGATGAACAAGGGAAAGGCTGCCAGGCTGACTGATTTAACAGTACAGGGTTTTATGGAGGAGACCGCTTCTGAATCCCCGGCCCCCGGGGGAGGGTCTGTCAGTGCTTATATCGGGTCCATCGGCGTGGCATTGGCAACCATGGTAGCCAACCTCTCCTCGCACAAGCGGGGGTGGGATGATAAATGGGAGTATTTTTCCGATTGGGCCGTGAAAGGAAAAGAGATCCAGGAACGTCTCCTGGCGTTGGTGGATGAAGATACAGACGCTTTTAACAGGATCATGGCTGCATTCGGGATGTCAAAATCCACAGATGAAGAAATACGCCAAAGGGATGAGGCAATAAAATCCGCTACGATTTCAGCGATCGAAGTACCCCTGGAAGTCATGGAGACTGCTTACCGGGGATTTGAGGTTGCTGCGGAAATGATCGCAAAAGGGAATCCCAATTCAGTATCGGATGCTGGCGTGGCAGTGCTGGCGATCCGGGCAGCTATACGCGGTGCATGGCTCAATGTGCAGATCAATGCACAGGACTTGAACGATGATCCGTATGTAAAGGATCTGATGAAAAAGGGAGCAACACTTTGCAATGATGCAGAGGCAAAAGAGCGGGAGCTGATGAACTTACTGGATCAAAAATTGTCACATAATTAATACCTCTGCAATACCCATTAGCATTGTGAATGATTAATTTCGTAAGGCAGCATGGTGTGCGTGTTGTTGTGTGGGAAGTGATGCGTCTTTAAAAATGAAACCCTCATCATTGGGCATATACATTTCAGAGGTACAAAGACTTAAGGACACTTATATATATGGAGCGAAGCTTTCTGTTACCATGATGAGGGTTCGCCGTGCACCTTATTATCGATGTTGTTCTGCGAGGCAAGTAGTCACCTTGAGAAAAAAAGAAGTTTATAACATATTGGTTGTTAATACTATAAATAAGTTATATACGTGTGAAAAAATATCATCTGGTAATAGCGTTCCTGGTCTCATCAATTGTGGCAGCCGGTCAGGAGGGAATCCTCAGGGAAAGCTCCGTCTTGCAGCGCAGGACAACTATCGAGCAAGCCCCCCGGGATCCAGACAAACGCTTTGCAGAACAATTTGCACGCGAAAAGGGAATTCCCATCCGGGTAGTTTATGACGATGGTACCATATGGGAAATACGCCGTATTTCAAAGCTGGGTCAGCCGGAATACTACACCACCTATAACCTGGATGCTGCAAAAACGACCTCTACGGACAAATTATGGAAAGACGGGGGACGCGGACTGGATCTGGACGGTACGGGAATCGTTGTCGGTGTATGGGATGGAGGACCGGTCAGAATCACCCACAATGAATTTGAATCCAGGGTTCGTGCAGTGGACGTCGAGGAAGAGCCTATCTTCCATGCGACCCACGTGGCAGGGACTATCGCAGCTGCTGGAATCCGTTCCGGGGCACGCGGAATGGCGAATAAAAGCATTATCGATAGTTATAACTGGGATGGTGACAATTCCGAAATGCGTGCAGCAGCCCGTTTGGGAATGCTGATCTCCAACCATTCCTACGGCTATATCCACGGGTGGGAATATAATATTGAAAAGAACAGGTGGGAATGGTACGGTGATGAAAGCATCAGCATGACCGAAGATTATAAGTTTGGTTTCTACGGACAGGATGCCCGGATCTGGGATGATATTGCCTATGATCATCCCAATTACCTGATCGTGAAATCTGCAGGAAATGACAGGGGAGAAGGTCCCGCCCCTGGATCAGAGCATTTCGTATGGTCAGGAGGTGGATGGGTTTCAAGCACGGAAAGACGCGACAAAGATGGCAATGGAAGTTATGACTGTATCGGCACACAGGGCACCTCAAAGAACATCCTTACAATAGGGGTAGTTAACGATATTCCCGGGGGCTTTTCCAGTCCTGACGATGTCTCCATCGCCTCTTTTTCTGTATTCGGACCTACGGATGACGGAAGGATCAAACCTGACCTTGTCGGGAATGGGATTGGCCTCCTCTCAACAAGTGACAGCGGTGATGACAGTTATGCAGTAAGCACTGGCAGCTCCATGTCGGGCCCGAATGTGGCAGGCTCACTTGCATTGCTGCAGGAACACTACCGGGAATTACATGGAACATACATGCATGCTGCGATGTTGAAATCACTGGTGCTCCATACTGCCGATGATGCAGGGAATGACGGACCGGATTATACGTCTGGCTGGGGATTATTGAATGCTGCATCTGCAGCTGATTTCCTTTCGCTTTCCGGAAAAGAAACATTTTATCTGGATACACTGAAGGAAGATTCGATCATTAATTATTCCTTCTATGCTACAGGGGAGGCACCTGTAAAAATTACGATTGTCTGGACAGACCCTCCAGGAAAGGTGCCTGCAATTGGATTGGATCCTGCTAATAAAAACCTTGTAAATGATTTGGATATCAGGCTTGTGAGAGAGATAGATGGCCGGGTTTTCAGTCCTTTTGTTCTGAACCCGGCGAACCCGGGTCAACTTGCTATCCGGGGAGACAATAAGATTGATAACGTGGAGCAGATCCTGGTCGAAACCCCTCTCAAAGGGGCGTATACGCTGCGCGTTTCACATAAGGCCTCCCTGGAAAATAATGCGCAGGCTTATGGTGTTTCAGTATCCGGACTATCCAGGGAATATATGGCCAGCGGAGAAATTATTAAAACTGCCTCCAATGGTGAGTTACTGCTTACATCTGCAAATGCCTACCGGAATAATATGGACGTCAGATGGCTGATTCAACCAGGGAACGGACTCCCGGTTTCATTCTATTTTGAATCTTTTGGTACAGAACCTGGACAGGATATCCTGAAGATCTTCGATGGTGATAGTGAGGATGCGCCATTGCTCGCAGAATTCAGCGGAGAGGTCGCAAATATGGACACGTTGATCATCTCGTCAGGTGAAAGCATGCTCGTGGTGTTCCGGTCGGATGATGCAAATACTGCTGAAGGATTCCTGGCCCTTTATTGTACCACAGCGCCTGAGGGTACACTTGAATTGATCGGAAATGTATACCCCTGCGAAAACACCACTTCTCCATATTTTGCCATTGCGGACGAGGGCGCAGAATTCAAGTGG
>CAZPTO010000296.1:0-5086 GCA_964589155.1 uncultured Bacteroidaceae bacterium
CGCGGATCGTCATTGTTGCTGCCATAGAGTTCGTGGGTGGCAGAAACATTGCTCACATATTTGTCCGACTCAATGATAAACAGGTTATTGCGCAGGTTTACAAGGTTCGGAATGAGGTAGTTCTCAATATGGTCTGCCGTATATATAAAATAGGTCGGAAAACCTTCCGGTGCAGCCATGAGTGCTTTATTCTGACCAATGACAAATTGCGCTCCGCCCTCTGTGCCGGCAGGGTTACCACCGTAGGCCACACCATTATCATCGGCAAAGGACTTGTCGAAGATGGTAAGGTTATCGGCCAGGCTCACAATAAAGTTGTCGGACGACCCAAAGAACAGGTCACTCGGTGCGCCTGCCAGCTCGGGCGATTCATTGGTGCTCCAGGCCTCATTGATGGTCACCGACTTTTCAAACTCCCCTTCAGCATTTAAAGAGGTTGACACAGACACACCCATGGTCAGGTCGTTGGTAATGTCGGTCTCCGTGCTGAACCCGAGTCCCACGGCAAACTGCGTTCCCAGCTCAACGGTAGTCTCGTTGGTGACACTGGCCCCCGCGCCTATGGAAACCGCCTGGGTATTGGTAAAGGTCGACCCTTTTTCAAGGTACGAGAACGATTCACTTCCCGGGGGATCGCGCAGGATCATTTCTACCACTGCAGGACCGTTGGTAACAAAGTCACTGCCATTGATGGGTTTCGATCCCAGTACATATCCCCTGAAATATTTGTCGTCGCCATGGGGGAACGCGGGATCGTCATACTGAAAAGGCATGGTCTCCGGGGTACTCGTATTATAAGGCTCCCAGGTATAGCCGGTTTCATCAACGACTGCTGTAATATTGAGAACGCCGGAATAGTTGCGCCACGGATAATTGGCGTCGATGGTCATGGCCGGATTACCAGCCTGGAAGATATAATGTGCCTCACCATTTTGGATTGAAAGTGGAGTGGGGATTTTTGTCTTTGCCAACTGGTTAAAGATTTCTATTACACCATCATTCACCGGAACACGGTCTTCTGTTGCCTCATCGCATCCATTGATTCCATCGCACATATCCTGGTTATAGTATACTTCATCGAGTGATACCAGGATCTCATAGGTGTTTCCCTGGGTAAATACCGGGTACTGGAAGGGGTGCTCTTCAATATTGAGCTCTCGCTTCACCTTCGAGATGCGGTCTTCATAGCGAAGGACTTTATCGCCCGACACCGGCGACTCACCATCGGCTGCGGTGACGGAGATTTCCGGGGCACTGCGATAAATGTGATCCAGCCGGTAATTATAGCTGGCGGAAACTGTTTCACCATTGCCCGGAACCAGATCCGATACCACAGTGATTGTGCTATCGGGATCGAGCTTGTATTCATAAATTTCTTCATTAAATGTGAACCGGCCTTTGAAGAACGATGTGCCGCTGTTCAGCAGCTCCAGGGTTTCCTCGACGATGGCATCGTATCCTTCAATATCGAGAAATGCCTTCAGGTTCACAGTGTCGAGTGTTATTTCTGCCTCCACAGCGCCTTCAAAGGTATGTGACACCGTTTGCAAAGGTGCCACGACAGAGAAGTCGGCCACCTCGAATTCACTGAAATAGAGGGTGACAATTGGGTTTTTCGGGACAGCAAAATTGCGGATGTTATATTTCATGGGCGGAAGTTCCACCATATATTCGCCGGTCGCGGGATCAGTATCCACATGGTATTGTGAGCATGCAGGACCTGTTACCGATACAAAATCAAATTCAGCCACACCAATGTTGTTTACAGACAGTCCCATACCGGGGGCTTTGCTCCCCTGGGCGGTACCGCCTACAACGCGACCCACTACTTTTACCGTGGTGGTGTCTATAAAGTTGATTCCCACCACGTCCTCCTGGAAGTTGAATACCGAAGAAGGTGGTCCCGGAGGAAACTTATAGCTTTTAAAGGTATGGCTGCTCTTTTGAACGGATACATAGTGTTCTCCAACTGGTACCTCAATTTCAAACTCCCCGGCCTGGTCGGTCATGATGACCGTACCATCTTTGATCACCGGATTGCCATCCACAGTAAGGATAACCCCTTCCACACCGCAGGTGGTATTTTCATAAAATACAGTTCCTGTAACTTTGAAAGAGGAGATATCGGTAAAATCCTGACCATTGGAGATAGAAGCGCCTTCCCCCAGGAAGATGGTGGATGAACCCGGTTTGAACTCGTGGGTCTCATAGCGCGGGGTAAGCGTGAAATTCTCACCGGTGCCATAATAAGGAACATAAGGAATGGTGTAGTCGCCACTGGCATTGGTCACGCCGATCCATCCCAGTTGATTATCGGAAGGAATCGTAGCATCGAAATCGACACCCCCGGCGAATGCGCCATTATTTTTATGGAACAGTCCGTTGCTTTTTGCAGCATCGTATATTGTGGTGCCAAAGTTCTCATCGCAACGCCAGTACCCGGCAATGCCGAGTGATTCATTGCCAACGATGCGCTTATAATCGAAAGCGATTGCCGCTTCATCTTTGGCCCTGTTCCAGATTCTGATCTCGTCGATATTGCCCCGGAAGCCGTCGCCGATGACCATGTCAACTGCACTTTGCTGAATCGCACCGGTAAGGTCGGTTTTTGTACCGGCCACATATTCCACTTGTCGGGCCACGGGAATCAGGAGCGGCATGTTGCGTTGCTGCTGAGCATCGCCAAGAAGGCCGTTCACTGCTACGCGGAAATCCTCGTAGGTCGTGTACTCAACATCCTGTATGGTCGTCAGCTGAGCCATGATATCGGCTTCAATCCCTATGTCTGTCAGCTCACTGATACCATCAGCCGTAAGCATATAGGTTGTCACAGTCGGTATTTTTCCATCGATATAAATCTTCAGTCCGGTAGAATCATAACTCCCTGCCACATGGGTAAACATTCCCGCTTGCAGTGCAGCGGGCGCGGTCACGCTTCTCGTTGATCCCCCGATATTGAGTTCGAAGATGACATCGCCATCCTGCTGATAGAGTCGGTAACCCTGTCCGCCACTCTGCTTATTGATAATGTCCGTTGTTCCTGCAACAGAGGAAGGCTTTACCCACGCCTCGGCTACCATGTAGGAGGCCGGATTCAAACGCGACTGGTCGGCGATGGTCACTGAACCGGAACCATCAAAAAGCAGGCTGTTTCCAATCACGCTGCCACTCGCTTTTTCGGCCAGCACTTCTACGCCCGTCACCGCAACGCCGTTTTCATATTCCACATGACCGTTTACAATCCCATAAGGCATTCTGAATCCGGTGGTGGTAAGTATGTTGGAATTGATCAGATCGCCCTCACAATCGAGTTTTGCAGTCACCCGATATTCATACATCATGCCACCTACCGCGGTGAAATCTTCATATGTGCTGCCTCCGCTCACAGAACCAAGCAGCTCAAAATCATTCTCCCCGGCCAGGGAGCGGCTAACATCGAAGCCATCGACAAGATTAATATTGTCGTCCTGCACCTCCCACTCAATCATAATTTTATCGGGAAAATAGGCCTTGGAAGCATCCATGCTAACAATATAGGCAGAGAGATCCGGTATCAGCTTTGCCGTTGGCTCATTGATCGCCTTCACCCCCGAGGAACCCTGCTCGGTACATTTGTTCCCGGCATAGAGCTGGTACGTGTACTCCTCGCAACCGTTGACAGAATTATCGGTGTAGGAGGTGGCATTCTCCGATATCTCATACTCCACATCTCCTGTGGTGCTGGTGCGTTTAATCAGGTATCGCGACTCTTTGGAGGCATCTGACCAGGTAAGATCAACCGAATTCGCCCCTGCAGAAGCGGCAAAACTGCCTGGTGCCGAGGGATCGCCAAAAGTGCGGCCGGTGGCAGAAGAACTGCTGGAGCCGGCACACCCCTGGTTAAAAGCGCGCACGTAATAGGTATAACTTGTGCCGTTTTGCGGATTCGCCGGTTCATCTGTAAAACTGCGGAACATGCCGCCCACCTCACCTATTTCGGTGCCGTTGCGGTAGATTTTTACCGCATCGGGCGATCCGTCGATCGACCAGTCGAGCTTGATTTCAGTACACTTATCGGTGGTAGCTGTCAGGCCGGTAGGGGTGGCAGGAGTAAGCGCCTCCGCATCCAGGGCATTGGTAAACACGGAATAGGAAGGCCATCTTGTGGAAAGATTTGCTCCCGCCAGGTTATCTTCTCTTTCTTCTGGTATAGTATATGAAAAGGTTACATCAGGAGTATATCTCGCGCGAACCTTGTAGCTGTCGTCGCCTGTAGGTGCATTATCAGTATAGCTGGTAGAGGTAGTGGAGGTTAAAAAAGTGTATGATCCTGCCCCTGATGCCCTTCTGTATATCTCATACCTTAGTGAACCTGAGCAGGAAGGCAGGGAAGTCGGGGCGCTCCAGGTAAGTGTATTTGCTGAGCAACTCTGCGAGAGACTGAAGCCATCGGGCGCACCGGGTGCAGGAAACTCATAGGTTCCGGTATTATTCAAGTTATTATCCGGTGTATCAGTTCCATTATAGGACAACATACCTTCTGTGCGGAAAGTCACATTCTTTCCTGACGGTATATGAACATAGGCATCATGATACATCCAACCTACATGGCCGCCAGTCCAAGGGAGATATTCAAGCAAAGTGCTATTAGGAGTGTTTGTCCAATATTCGCCTACAACATTCGGGTTGTGGCTGTTCCAATGCTCGAAAATCAGAATTTCAGGACCTCCGTTGATAGACATATAGACATTAAACCACTTGACATAATGCGAAGTACTAAGCCATGACATGGGCCGAATATTCAAAATTGCAGGGCACTCAGACTCCACCTCAAGCCACACCCGTTGATCATTATTTGCTCCATCAATAACCTCAATATCGAGGTTTTCCTGGGCCATCAGGTTGGAATGGCCAAATAATACAAATAACAATGTGATCATTGTATGTATTATTCTTCTGACTGAAGAATCGCACCTGAAATTCAATAATCCTTTAAAAAATGGTCTGCTTTCCATATCTCTAAATCTTTATTTTGACGCTTATATTATACTCCATTAAAATCTCAACTATTTGTCGGTCAATTAAACCGATAGCTGCGTTACCTCAT
>CAZPTO010000297.1:0-5080 GCA_964589155.1 uncultured Bacteroidaceae bacterium
TAAACAAAGGTATTCCGGTCAGGTGCATAGACTTTTACCCGCATAAAATTTCTTTCTCCAACTGTTACTGGAGAAGTCCAGGCAAATTTAAATCCGCTGTTCCAATTTCCGGCATTGCGTGTTGTCTTAAATACTTTGTCGGATTCATTGATACCTGTTTTGCTGGGATTATCAGCTACTTCAGTCACGGTATACTCCCATGAGGATTCAAGTTCGTAGGACCATGAAGGTTCATCTCCTTCAAAATCAGCTATAACTAATTCATCTGAGATCACGATCTGCGCATTAAGCAGAAATGTTGTTGCTAACAGAAAAAAGAAAGTAAAATGTTTTTTCATAAGACTGATAGTTTAGTGAGTAATTTAGATTATTAAATGAAAATTACATCACTAAACTATCAGTACACTATAGGTATGTTTTTAAAGATATCACATATGTTCAAGGGTGGTATATATGTTAATTTCTGAACATAAGTGTTAGATGATTGCCCCTTCACGGTAAAACTGCTACTCTGAAATTAACCAACCGGGGAGGTAAAGTCGCTCGCACTGAAAGGACGACTGGAAGCTATGCGCAAATATAAGACCGTACGCAAAAAAGTTATACCACCGCCATGGGACAACTCAAGGAAGGGCGCGGCAACCTGATCGGGCAGGCAGAAAAACTGTCCGACCTTATCTCAAAAATCCCCCTGCCTGGGTATATGCTTCATCGAAGGATTCCATATCTGTATAGATCTGCTTGTCAAAGGTATCCCATTTGTCAATATCTTCTGAATGGTCGTACTCGTTGAATTTCTCCAGGACCTTATCCCTGATCTCTTTCATTTCGGAGAGGGCTTCTTCATACTGTTCCCTGACCTCTTCATCCACATTCCTGGACTTCATCTGCTGGATCTTGAAATTAAGTTCTTCAATTTTATTCTCTGCATGCCGTTTTAGCACCATGGCATCCATTGTTTGCTTTTGCTGTTTAGTATTCATTAATACCGGTCTTTAAATATCAAAAAAGCATGCAGGTGCACGATGGCACCCGCATGCAATTGTATTGGGATTAATTATTTTATTACAAGTTCATTATCAACAGCGTAAGCTCCGCCTTCCCAGGCATTCTCAGCTGCTTCCCTGTATTCCCTGTAACTGTCGACAGTGCCTTCCAGACTGACGACTCCATTTTCGACATTGATCTGAACCTGGTCACGGTCCACATATGGACTCCACCAGATTTCGCGTGAGACCTCAGCCTTTATTCGCCCGTCGTCCGGAATTGCATACGCGTCAACAGGACGGGTGATAAACAGGTCATAATAAGGGTAGTTACCATACCAATAGTATCCGTATGGATAACTGATCTCGAGGACATTATTCACTTCATTCACGCCCACTGCATTACTGGCAACCCACTCAGCTTCTGCCTTTTCAAGATAGCTGTCTACACGACCGGCAAGGGTGGCTACGCCATTTTCTACAAAGACTCCGATATCCCAGGCTTCAGTGATCGCATTTTCAGAAAGTGCTTCATTGATATTTGCCTGCACTTCTGAATCCTCTACATCATCTGTCTTCACCCTGATCCGGTTGGTTACTCCTTTCACCCCATATGTGTTTTCCGCAAGCATTTCTGCAGCCTTTTTGGCTGTCAGGTTATCCACATTACCACGGAGTGTTACCCATGCCATATCTGCATCGACGGTGATATCAAATGAATTTACACGTGGGTCATAGATAGCCGCATCGAGGATCGCCTGTTCAATCTCAGCGTCAGAGACATTTTTATCCTTATATTTTCGGAGGTCTTCATCCTCCAGCCACCATTCCACCTTGAGGTCTGAAACATCCACCGAGGTGACGCCTGCAACCCAGCTGGTATGCATGGCGTTGGTTTTTTCTGCTGCACTTGAAACGGAACCGATCAGGTCAACATTGCCATTGTCCACAGCGACGCGGATCATCCCATCATCAATCATTTCATTCCACTTAAGTCCAGCCCGGATCTCATTTTTGATCTCATAATCAGTCCGGTTTTCCTTGTAATTGACATCCACTTCATTTTCCAAACCAGTAACACCTTTTACCGATTTTGCAACATCAGCAACCAACTGCTTTTCCTGGTAGGAATCCACAGTTCCTGTGAGCGTGACAACCTTTTCATCGACGTTTACTCCTATTTCAAACAGGTCGGTCGCAGGATCATCAAGTAAAGCCTCCTCTACCTTATCCTGTATTACCACGTCACTTAAATAGACGGATGGATCCACTTCAATGCGATTCGAAACCGACCGCACTCCTTTAACAAGTTCTGCAATTTTGGTAGCCCTTTCTTTGGCTTTCAGATTGTTAACTTCTCCGGTCAGCTCAACAATACCATTTGTCACCGTAACATCAACTTTATTGTTGTTTACGGCATGATCGAACATAAATTCATCCTGAATTGCATCATTGATGTCTATGTCGTCTGGTTTTGTTTGTCCGTTAATCAGCACAAAACCAGTAAAAAGCATGGTAATAATCAATGTTAGACGTTTCATAATGTTTGCTTTTAATTCCTACTGTTACCTCATGTGCTGAATCATCGCGGATTACGATTCAATTTCAAATGAAATCTTCGCATTCACAGCATAGGATACAATTTCATTGTTCTCAACATTCGCATTCATGTTCTTTACATACACAGATTGAATGTTTTTCACTGTCTTCGCTGCCTCTTTTACAGCTTTTTCGGTTGCTTCTGAAAATCCCTTATCGGATGAAGCAATCACTTCAATAACTTTTACCATCTTCATAATGTTTTGATTTTAAAGGTTTATATTTATAATTCATCAATTTTTGCAGCCATGATAAAATCATTTTTGGATAGTCCTCCAATGTCATGGGTGCTCAATTCCACTTCAACTTTAGGAAAACTGACACATATCCCGGGATGATGCTGTTCATCCTCCGCAAGCAATGCGATCTCCTGCGCAAAGGCCATTCCCCTTTTGAAGTTTTCAAATGGAAATTCCCGGGTGAGTCGTTTATTATCATGAATTTCCCAATCAGCAGGCAGTTGTTTCATGTATTCCCTGATATGTTTTTCATCCAGCGGATCGGTCCCTGCCAATACAGGTTCACAATGCATTTCCTTTAAGTCCATAAATTTGTTTTTAAAAATTCTGACTTATTGAAATAGAATATCATGCCAAAAAAAATAATTCAGTCTGAACACACCATGATCAGGAGGATAGGATAAGATCAATACCCAGTCAGCAGCCCTGAAACACGAGGAAGCATTGGTAAGAGATAACCACAATTGGGGAAGGAAATCAACAGGAGGTGTGAGATCTATTTCGGCGGATCCTTTCTGAGGAAATATACCGGCATCCCAATGGTATTATCATAGAATTCGTCGTAGATCTCGAAGCCTACATAGCGGTATAGTTTAAGCAGTTTCTCCACAGTGGTTTCAATGAGGATGGGTATACCCAGACTGCCGGCAAGTTCATTCAGGTGATCGCGGATATCTGCCAGTCCGTGAATGCTGTTTGTTTCGGGATCCTTTCCCAGCAACCAGACATAGATGTAATCATCTAATTCAGGACGCCGGCTTTCCACATATTTTTCGCGGCGAGCCGTTTCGAATAATTTGTGCAGTTTAATGGTGCGCAGGAACATCACGCCATATTTCAGGTAATCCTTCACGGACCTGTTGTATTTGCTCTGCTGCCAGTAGACAATCGCTGTGGTCTTATCATCAGAAAGATATACGCCATTGAACTTAACTGCAAGGTCATAAGCATATTCAGCCATGATCCTGAGTCTTCTCTCCGTTTTTCCTTTTCGCAATATAGGGCGCAGGCGGTCACTTTCCCGGAACGCACCTGCCATGATATCGAGAAGTATCTGTTTATCCGTTTTGCTCATGTTCTAAAAATATAAAAAAAACATTGTCTTTGAATGATATTGTCGTTTCGGGGCAATAATAATCCCGGAAAAACAGGCATTGTCCTGATTTTACTGAAAATAAGCATCCCCAATTCAATTGTTTTATGAATTGGTTATATTTGCTTTTCACCTGATGATACTGATGGTTAATCATCTTGCATTCAGCCATCGTATAACCAATTCGTATTCACCGTTCATAACCTGGAAATGATGAATCAAGCAAATAACAGGAGACAATTTATCAAAACATCTGCAGGAGCAGGAATGGGACTCGCATTTGCACCCGGTATTGCATTTGGAAAGCCGCCTCAGAAAGAAATAGTGAATATCGGGTTGATTGGATTAGGTGGCCGGGGACGGGCTCACCTGAACAATCTCCTCAACAGGAACGATATCAGGATCCCTGCGATATGCGATATTGATCCTGTTGCGATCCGCAAGTCCCGTGACATGATCAACAAAGCCGGTTTCATTCCACCCGAAACCTATACTGAGGATGAGCATGCCTATCTGAAATTACTGGAGCGGGAAGATATCGACGGAGTCATCATCTCCACGCCATGGTTGTGGCATACCAAAATGACTGTTGATTCCATGAAAGCCGGGAAATATGCAGGTGTGGAAGTCTCCGCAGCGAATACCATCGAGGAGTGCTGGGACATGGTCAACACCTTTGAGGAAACAGGGGTACCCACTATGATACTCGAAAACGTTTGTTACAGGCGAGATGTGATGGCTGTTCTGAACATGGTGCGACAGGATGTGTTTGGTGAATTGATCCATGCCCGCTGTGGATACCGGCACGATCTCAGGGGAGTGAAATTCAATCCCGGTGTGGAATTTGGTGAGGGCGCAAGCGGAGAAGCCCGGTGGCGCACACAGCATTCTATCTACAGGAATGGGGACCTGTATCCCACACACGGGGTCGGGCCCGTCGCCACCATGATGGACATCAACAGGGGAAACAGGTTTGAATCCCTGACAACGCACAGTACGAAATCCCGCGGACTGCATAACTACATTGTCAATCATCCGGAAGGCGGAGAAGATCATCCCCATGCAAAGATCAAGTGGGAACTGGGCGATGTGGTTACCACCCAGATCAATACCGCCAGGGGTGAGACCATCCTGGTGACACATGACACCAATCTGCCACGGCC
>CAZPTO010000298.1:0-5076 GCA_964589155.1 uncultured Bacteroidaceae bacterium
TTTTATATTTTTCTCTCCGACCATTTAGAGAATATGAAAAATGTAGAGATCGGAGACACCTATATTGATTTTGAGCTGCCGGATACGCAGGGTAATCCAGTGAGACTATCTGACCTGGTGGGAGATGGCCCCCTGTTGATCGATTTCTGGGCCTCATGGTGCGGTCCCTGCCGTACGGCAAATCCCGGGGTGGTTGAGCTCTATAATGAATTCAGTGACCAGGGCTTTGACATCGTTGGGGTTTCGCTGGACAGGACAAAAGAGGAGTGGATAAAAGGGATCGAAGAAGATCAGCTCACGTGGCACCACATGTCGGACCTGCAATACTGGAATTCCAGCGCTGCCGATCTGTATGCCGTTAAATCCATACCTCATACAGTGTTGCTTGATGCGGAAGGTACCATCGTGGCAAGAAATCTCTCGAAAGAGGAGTTAAAAGAGAAACTCCGGGAGATGCTCTGAGCAAACAGCTTGTCCCGTTATTGCAATTCCTGCGAATACTTTTCTTTGAAGTATTCGTAGGTTGCCCGCTGGGAACGCAGGTTGGGTTCATCATTGCGGATACGCACATTCTGAAGGTTACCATCTATCACACTTGCCTTCACGTTATCTGAGAGTTGGATATTGAGCACATCCATCATCTCCTCCTTTAATTCGTTTTCATAAACCGGAAAGACACATTCGATACGCCTGTTCAGATTTCGCTTCATCCAGTCGGCAGATCCCATGAAGACTTTCGGATTACCGTCGTTGTGAAATATAAACACACGTGCATGTTCAAGGAACCTGTCTACAATACGTATCACCCTGATGTTTTTACTGTAGGGCTGATCTGGTTTTAAAATACAGATGCCCCGTATGATAAGATCAATATTTACACCTGCCTCGCTGGCCTTATAGAGTTCCTCAACGAGTGGAGTATCCTGTAACCCATTCATTTTTAATAATATATAACCATCTTTCCCTTCCTTCACATTTTCGACCTCCTGGCGAATCAGCGCCTTGAAACGATCCACCATGTTGAATCCGGGCACCAGGATATGCTCAAAGGCACACTGGTAATCCTGGTCCTCCAGGTGCTTATAAAGGTCTTTGACTTCATTCACAATGCCGATATGTGAAGTGAACAGACCATGATCACCATACAGCTTGGCAGTTTTCTCGTTGAAGTTACCAGTACCAAGATATACCTGGTCTCCAATCTCACTGTCTTCTTTCCGGATCACGAGCGCCAGCTTTGCATGCACCTTGAGTTTGGGAATGCTGTAGAGGATGGTGATCCCGGCCTTATTCATCTCGGATGCCCATTCCAGGTTGGCCTCCTCATCAAAACGGGCCTTCAGTTCCACGAAAACTGTCACCTTCTTGCCATTCTCCGCAGCATTGATCAGGGCTTTAATCACAGTAGAGTTTTCCGCAACACGGTATTGCGTGGTCTTGATCTCTTCCACCGTATTGTCCCTTGCTGCCTCACTCAGAAAATCGATGAGGTAATCATATCGCTGGTAAGGTACACTTAGCAACAGATCGCGTTCTTCGATCAGGCTTGCCATGGTTCCTTCATTCGCCTCAATTACAGGAATGGGCAAAGGTGGCCATTTATCAATTTCCAGTGCCGGGCTTTTGGGATTCGGAAAGGTGAAAAAATCCCTGAAATTGTGCCTGCTCCCCCCTTTTATCAGGATATCATCCGTAAGGTAAAAGGACTTGATCAGGTAGTTCAATAATTTTTTGGGCATGGCACGGTCATACTGGAACCTGTTCGGCTTGCCCAGGGAACGATGCTTGCGGAGATCCTCGATCACATCAATCAGGTCCTCCCCTTCGTAATCATCATATTCCAGGTCTGCATCCCTGGTGAGTTTGATTGAATAATAATTATTAACAATGTAGCCCGGGAAGATCGCATCCACGTGTCTCATGATCAGGTCCTCGAGAAACATGATCTTAAAGACCTCACCTTCGGAGGGCAGTTCTACGAACCTGGGAAGGTTGCGGTCAAGGGGCACTTTGATAATCCCGTATTGTTCCCGTCGCTTCCCGGTCTTTTTGTCAAACCGGTCCCTGATCACCATCTCCAGCGCCAGGTAAACATTCCCGGTCTGCAGGAAGGGACGGATCCGGTGTTTAAGCAGCAATACAGGTTGGATCTGCGTCAGCACTTCGATAAAAAAAAGTTCCCGGAGGTAATTCTGCTCAACTTCAGAGAGCAGATCGCCATCCTCCAGGATATAAATGTTGTTTTTCCTGAGTTCCGGAACAATCTCTTCTTCAAATACCTTATGGAAGATTACCTGTTGCTCGGAGACAAGTGTATTGATCTCATGGATAACCTTGGCAGGCTGAACCCGGCGTATCTGCTCCGGGAAACGCGCTTCCTGCCTGAGCATTTGCTTATAGTAGCTAACGCGCACGGAGTAGAATTCCTCCATGTTATTGGAATATATCGCAAGGAACTTAATCCGTTCATAGAGCGGCAGGGACCTGTCCATTGCCTCCTCCAACACCCTGTAATTAAATGATAACCAGCTGATATCCCGGTTAAAGAACTCATATTTACTCATTGTACATAGTAGTTAAGTAGCAGGTAATTCCGGAATCGCTCCGGCAAACAAATATAAAAAATATTGGCATACAAACGCCCCCCGGTGGGTGATGCAGCCTGCATCATGGCACCCGAAAGTAAGAAAGGCTGCTTCATAATGAAACAGCCTCTATCCTGTTTTGTTTAAAGATTCTTCAACCAGTTAGAACTTCGCCCTTTATTCTCAGGACCAGGCTGCTTCTTTTTGGATCATTGGTAATAATCGTAACGGTTTTACTCTGGTTTCCTCTTTTGCCGGCTGAATTGAAGATCGTTCTGATCTGCACACTTTCACCAGGTGCGACCTGTTTCTTTTCAGGCTGAACTGCTGTACAACCGCATGAGGCCTTGATTTTGCGGATAAACAATGTGGATTGCCCCTCGTTGGTAAGCACAAAATTATGCTCATATTTTTCATTCTGTTGCAGCTGGCCGAAATTTACTTCCGCATTATCCACACTGACTTTTGCTGCCCTTGCTATTTCAGCACCGGACATGTTGGAAAAATCCTCTACAATATTGGCTGAGACGACCAACCGGTAGTTCCTTTCAAATACATCATTGACTGTCACGTTCACCCGGTCGATCAACATGCCCCAATCGTTCTTTTCGCCAGCATCATAGGTGGCTTCAATGATTCCTTTTTGCCCGGGCTTAAGTGTTTCCGGGACAAATGCAATGTCCATGTGGGAAGGAACACGCTGAAATCCAAGTTTCATTGGCACATCAGAATTGTTGATCACCTGCAACCTGTATTCCTTTTTCTCCGTATTGTTCACATTTCCGAAGGCCAGGTGGTTGGCCTTGAGCCTGAGCCCTCCCATACTGTACCTGTACTCATCCTCGATGGTGCGGGGTTTGGGTGTGACTTCACCTTTAATGGTAAGCCTGACACGGCCCTGCTCAGCATTTGATTCCACATAGAGGAATTTCGTAAATGCATTGGGTCTTCCTGCAGGATTGTAAGTGGCGGCTACAAAACCACTTCCGCCCGAGGGAATTGGTTGCTTTGTCCAGTCAGGCGCCGTGCATCCACATGTTGCTGTAACTTTTTGAATGATCAGCGGACCCCCGCCCGTGTTCACAAACTCAAAACGATGGGTGACCTTGCCCGCCTCCTCCTTGATGGTTCCGAAATCATGAACCTGTTGTTGAAATGAAATACTTGGATTCCTGGATTGGGAAAAACCGTTGCCAAAAAAGGCCAAGATCAATAATCCTGTGAATATAGGTCTCATCTTAAAAAATATTTTAAGTGTTAAAATATTAATAACATAAAGATCAGGTATGCAAGCCAGTGTGTCCGACTAAAACTTAAATGTTATCAATTATACATTAACAAATACTCCATTTGCTCAACAAAGCCCGATCAATTTCAATCCAAATTAATTTGAAGCCAGCCCTTGCAGCCTGGATAAATTTTAACAGGCTGACCTGTACAATTGAACACAAATTTAACGTTTATATTGTTTAAAAGGTTGCATCCGGACATGTTTCTTTTTTACAATCAAAAATCAAGCCACGCAGATGAACTTCATTGTCGTGAATAATGTTTAATTTTAGACCGAATTGATTCGAAGCGTGAAGTTATACAGTAAAATCACATATATTATTTTATTCCTTCTCCTGGTCGCGGGGACAACACCGGTCAGCGGACAGTTCTACAATGGGATGCAGATGACCTTTGGAAAAAACCGGGTACAATACAGTAGCAATTACTGGAAATTCTACAGGTTTGACCGATTTGATGTGTATTCCTATGAGGAAGGGACGGATTTGTCACTATACGTGGCTGATTTCGTGGAGAAAGAGCTGCCCATGATCGAACGGTTTTTCGATTACGATATTGAGCAGCGGCTGATCTTCATCTGTTACAATAAAATGTCCGACTTTCGACAAAGCAATATCGGGCTCAGTTCTGCTGACGAGGAATACAATATCGGGGGTACAACACAGATCATTCAGAACAAGGTAGCACTCTATTTCCAGGGCGATCACGTTGCGTTTGAAAGGCAGATACGGGCAGCCATTGCCGAAGTGTTGATTTATGAGTTCATGTATGGGAAAGGACTGCTCACCAATGTGGCAAATACTACAACGATTAACCTGCCTGACTGGTATATCAAAGGGCTGGTCTCATTTGTTTCCAACCCCTGGGATTACAAAATTGAAAACAGGGTCAAAGATGGAATTAATTCGGGAAAATACGATAAACTGGTCCGGCTCAATGATGAAGATGCCGTTTACGCGGGTCATTCCCTCTGGAAATACATCGCTGATCTCTACGGGGCATCCATTATTCCGAATATACTTTACATGACAAAGATCAACAAAAGCGTGGAAGACGGGTTCATGTTTGTACTGGGGCAAAAGCTGAAGGAGATCTCGGAAGACTGGTCGGCTTATTACCTGGGGATGTATTTGTCGGCCGATGAAAAAGGTGAGTTCCCCGAAGAACAGCACCGGGTGATTAAACCTAAAAAGAACACCTA
>CAZPTO010000299.1:0-5068 GCA_964589155.1 uncultured Bacteroidaceae bacterium
GCTCCCCACAACTTAATGAACCGCTGTAAACGAGACACTTACATTCAGTGGTGTGAGAGGTTCTCCCCATCAGTATTCTCCGACGGGGCTCATCGTTTAAAGGCTGTTGGTGCTTTGTCTAATTTGCTTTTTATGAAAATCAAAGCTGTTTCTTCGTTCTTCATAAACGGTGTTTCAGTTCCATCTTTTTCTTTGATTAGTTCAACGGTTTCATTCAATACGCCTTTTTCATAGTCGTAAAGTTGCGTAATCCTGAATTTGTTATAAGGCATAAACTTACTTGCATTTGGAACATGCATTATCAGTTCAGATTTGCGAAATTCGTTATCGGTTGTTCCTGTTCCGTTACCCAATGAAGAATTGATGATTGCCTGTACCTTTCCGTCAATCATATTTGTGTAAGCAACTTCAAAATACATTGTCTGGTCCCTGTCGCCTGCTTTACCGTCATAGTCGGGGTGAATACGGTGAAGTGATTTTACTGATTTCCAATGGTTATCATACCGTTTTTGAACAACATTAAATTGGTAATCGTAATTTTCGGCTCTTATCCATTGCCCGTTTTCGTAGCGGTACGCCTTGCTGATACCGTTCCAAATAATAGTGTAAGTGTCGTCCAGTTTAATGGAATGGTTAAATGGAATAATCGCATTTTTTGAGGAACTGCAACTTGCCAAGATCAATGAAGTAATTATAATGGCTGAATAAAATAGCTTTTTCATTTTTTAACCTTTTTAGTGATTAATAAATATTACACTGCAAAAGTCAAAAAGTGAGGTAAGGAAAAAATTAACATATGTTACAATCGTTCTTTGCCTGCAATTTTTTTCCTTAAGCGGCTCAAACTTTCTCGTTCAAGTCCTAAATATGAAGCAATATGATAAAGTGGTATTCTGTCAAGGATATGTGGTTGATTTTTGAGCAAATCAAGGTAACGTTGCTCTCCGTCCAGGAACAAAAAACTCTCAACTCTTTGCGTTGTCAGTTTGTAAGATTGTTCGGCAATCAATCTGCCAAAACGTTCCCAGTTTTGAGATTGGTTATAGGCATTTTGCAAAGCGGATAAACTAAATGTTACAATTTCAGCGTCTTCCAATGGCTGAATAAAATATCGACTTGGTTTTCCCTGTAAAAAACTGTCATAATCCGTTACAAATTCGTTTTCAAATGCAAAATGCGTGTTGATCTCTTTTCCGTCAGACAAGTAATATGTTCGGAAGCAGCCTTGATTAATGAACCCGATTTCGTGACAAGTTTTTCCTTCGGTCAAAAAGTAGTCTTTCGCTTTAAATTGCTTTGTCTTTAAAAAAGGCTCAAATACTGAGCAGTCCTTATCTGTCAGAAAAGAAACCTGTGCCAGCCAGTTTTTAAATATTTTAAATTCGTTCATTGTTTTATGTTCATCGATACGTCAGTTGTATTTTATGGTTGCCCATGGATTTTGATCCGAATTCTCATTTTTTGGTAAAATTGAAAACAATCTGCTGATCAGTACATGGTATTGTTATTGGCTGAACTTTCCTGAATTGATTGAATTGTCTCCCCAATGTTCCACGATCTGCCGTGATAAACCATTTCATGCGCCGGGCGAAATCTTCGTTCGATTCTTCAAGATAGTTCTTCTGACAATTTGCTGTGATTGTACTAAGTAACAATACAAAAACCAGTAATAGATTTTTCATTTCCAATAATTTATTGTAGTGTTTCCAATTCTAATTTTTTTATTAATTCTGCTTTGACAAAATAACAGATTGTTGATACAACCCCTGAAAACCTCATGTTTTAAGTTGTGCTCCTGTTGTTCATATGCCCTGCTTACAGTTTGCCGTTTTTAAATGCTTCCTGCATATTTTCCGTATACACTCCTAAATATCCATATTCAGAAGTTTCCGTCCTGTAAGCTTTCCGCCGAGCATCAGCGCAATCTTCTCCCCCAGCGCATCTAAGCCGATCTCTTCACAGGTGGCTGACAGTTGTTCCGGTTTCCAGTCGCTGGCCAGTTTATTCCAGATTTCTTCCCTGTCTTTTACCGGATAATTCTGCGAAGCGATGCCATACAGGGTGATGCCGCGTAAAATAAAAGGATAGACGGTGAGATCCAGTTTTGCCCCGGCGACATTTCCGCAACAGGTAACCACGCCAAATGGTTTCGTTGATGTAAGGATATGCTCCAGTACCGGCCCGCCCACTGTATCCAGGGCACCGGCATAGACCGCTGCACGTAACGGTCTTTTATCTGTCTCTTCAAACTCCTTGCGAAGGATGATTTCCTTTGCACCCAGTTCCACCAGGAAATCTTTTTCCTTCTCTTTACCCGTAACCGCCACCACATGGTACCCCAGTTTGCCCAGTATTGCCACCCCAAGGCTGCCGACACCCCCGGTAGCACCTGAGACCACAATCGGTCCATCATCCGGATGTATGGCATTGATGAGCCTCAAAACAGCAGTCCCTGCAGTAAATCCGGCGGTTCCAAACAACATCGCCTCTCGCATCGACAGGTTCCCGGGGATATGGAGGGCCCAGTCGGCAGGGATCCTGATGTACTGGCCAAAACCGCCATCCGTGTTCATTCCGAGATCATAGCCAGTAACAATCACCTTGTCGTTGGCCTGGAATGCATTTGAATCTGAATGGACCACGGTACCGGCAGCATCGATCCCGGGAGTATGCGGATAGCGCCTGGTAACCCCGCGGTTTCCGGAGGCAGATAGCGCGTCCTTGTAATTCAGGGAGGAATAATGCACCCTGATCAGCAGGTCACCTTCAGGCAGATCCTCTACCCTTCTCTCTTTTACACCACCGGTGAAATGCCCGTCCTTTTCTTCTACCACATATGCTTTGAATACCGTATCTTGCATGTTGTTTCATTTACGGTGCGTTTTTGACGGAGAATGAATTTACGAATAGTTTTTCGAATGGGCAAAAGTCAAATCAGCAAAATATGTGATAACTAGTTTAGTAAGTCCCTCAGGGGAAAGTAATGTGATATGATGTAAGCAGCTTTTCAAAAGGTATCAAGGGCATTACACATATTACATATTAGACAAAGTAGCTAATTGAGTTGTATTAAATTATTATACTCTTTATCCGACGATTCTGTGAGAATGCTAATCATATTTTCTGAATCTACTATACCTGTAACAAACATTTCATCTGATAATCTTAACGCAGTAAATGTAATTTCTCCAATACCATTAAATTCATATGTTTTAATTTCTAAATTATCAGGAAAATCAATGCTAACATGGCTATTGAGTATATATGTTTCACTGTCAACCTGCTCAAAGCTCTCCAAATCAATCTTGTATAAATTCAGAGATAAAGAAAACTCACTCGATAAGAAAATGTAGTTGCCACTTATTTTGTTTATTACTAATTGATTAGTTTCAAATAGCTCATCTTGCAATAAGAGGTTGTATACTTCTTTACTTTCCTCAAATATTATATTCCCCACTTGTTTATACTGACTATTGATATCTGGTGTAATAACCTGGGTAAACTTATTCTCTGAAGATGTGTAGATATGATTCCATGCTTCACCAACCCTTATCGAAGCAAAAGTTGAAAATTTTATTTTATCCTCATCAATGGTCAAATATCCAACTGAATCATAAACTGATGCCATTACTTTGTTATCGTATGTATTCCAGATGCAATAAAAATCCTTGTAAATGTCAGATGTTGCTATGCCACCCTCTGATTTTTTAACGCGCGTATATGGAAATGTGTAATAATAACAGTTGCCTTCTAAATCAATAAAAAATGAAAAATACTCTTCTCCTGAGGGAAGGTATTGCTCTTGCAAAAAACCATTCTGTGTTTCACTTAGCTTATATACAACACCTGGAAATCCTGGATTTTCGTTTCCAGCATCATAGAATACATTACCGAACTTATCTGACTGAATTTTATTTTGATTCAGATAATAGGACTTATCAGATGGAAAATGTCCATTAAAATCAAATATTGCACCATCGCTTGTACGTACCAATAAACTTGACAGTACCTGTGGCTCAGCAATGGAAGAATCTAAATACAATTTAAAGCTTCCATACAGGCAAATTAATCCTTCCTTTAATTCAGCTATTTTATATACTGAAAAATCTGAAAATAGAGAATCTATCTCATTCCCAAGAGCATCAAGTAGCCTTACTTTTTCTTCAGTTATGGTATCTTCCTCAATCTTGATCTTATACAATTCATGAGCTGATCTAGTCGATTTAAGATGATCGGAAGCTTTTAATACCAGATAATCAGCATCGCCCAAATCAAGGCTTGATACTATCCTGGAATCATTGTCAATAATCGGATTGTCTATTTTTTCTTCTTCACAACCTAACATAAATAAGGTTAGAATTACAGTGAGTAAAAGTGGATTTTTCATGTCTCCATTATTTATATCATGATGTAATTTCTGTTCGTTTAGTTGCGGGCTATTTTGCTTAACGTTGGGTAGCGATTCGTTTACTTCTAATACTTCTGAATAGCTCGGAGTTATTTAGTTGCTCCTCTTCAAGATCATAATCAGCTTGTAACCCAAGCCAGAATTTTGGAGAATTATTAAAATACGAAGCTAGTCTTAGAGCAGTATCAGCTGTAATTCTCCTATTACCTTTAATTATCTGGGAGATTCTGGTTTGCGGTATTTCAGTGTCTTTGGATAACCTATATGCTGAAATTTCCATTGGAATCAGAAACTCCTCTTGCAGAATTTCACCTGGATGTATGTTTGATAACCTTTCCATTTTTGGCTATTTATATTAATGATAATCAATTATTTTGACGGTATGTGAGTTGTTTTGCTTCCATCTGAATACGATTCTCCATTGAGTATTGATTCTAATGCTATAGTACTCTTTTAATGTTCCTTTTAACTTTTCAAGTTTGTTTGAAGGTGGAATTTTCAAGTCATTTAAATCTTGAGAATTATTTAGCATTCTAAATTTTCGACGACCAATTTTTTGAATTTCAAGCGGAAGTTTTTTGACTCTTTCGCCTTGCCATATCATTTGAGTTTCTTTTGATCCGAATGAAACAATCATGCTAATGAGTTACATTACTAACG
>CAZPTO010000300.1:0-5066 GCA_964589155.1 uncultured Bacteroidaceae bacterium
TTGCTTCCATAAAAGCACGTATTCGCATCCTAATCCATTTGTCTAACTTTTTGTAAAGTTTCTTGATATCACTTTTAGAAAAGTAATTTCCCCGGCCTCTGATTACTGGATTCAGTTTAGTAATTATTCTATCCACCTTCCAAGATGGTTGTCTTCTGGTAACCCCCCCTAACTTTATCTTTGAATCTCTTTAAAGCCTTTTTGCGAGGTCTTTTGTATCGCCAGTATTTAAATTCATAACCTAAAAAGGTAAATCCTTTCCCAAAGTTCGTTACCACCGTTTTCTCTGGATGTAATCGCAGATTCAATTTACCTTCAATTATTTCTTTGATTACTTCCAGTGCTCTGTTTGCCTTCTTTTTGGATTTTGTCAATACTACAAAATCATCCGCGTATCTCACTAGTTTATATCCTCTTTCAACCATTATCTTATCAAATTGGTGTAGGTATATATTCGCAAGCAGGGGAGAAATTGTACCTCCTTATGCAAAGTAAAATATTATGCAAAGTAATTTAAAAATCAGTTAATATATTAGGATTCTGTTTTCATTTGCTTTGCATAATATTTGAGAACAAGTAAGCTACTTTAAACTAGATAACCAGGAAAGTAATTCTGGATCTCTATTCCATTCAGGCAAATTACTTTCAATAATATCTGGATAAGCATTTTCAATGGCTTTTCGTTTAGTTTCAGTATCTGCTCTGACATAGATTTCCGTACTCCTGATATCTACATGACCTAAAAAATCACGAATGTAGATTAAGTTTACTCCTGCCTGCAAAAGATGCATAGCTTTACTGTGGCGGAACATATGTGGTTTTACCTTTTGAGGCACAATAGTGGATTGGTCTCTGGCAGTTTCCGCATATTTTGCAATAATATAAGCTACACCTTCTTTTGTCAGTTTGTTATGTCTGTTATTCATGAATAGAGGATATTGATTTTTCCACTGAACATTTAGATTGTTATCAGATATATAAGTCTGCAATAATATAACGGTATTTTTTAAAATTGGTACTCTTCGTACTTTATGACCTTTTCCGGTGAGTATAATAACTGCTGGTGTATCAAGGATTACATCGCAGATTTTAATATCTATCAATTCCTGTACACGAGCTCCTGTATCATATAAAACACTCATGAGTGTTAAATCTCGTCTGCCTTTAGCACTGTTTCTATCTGGTTGTTTTAAAAGTAATTTAATAGCATCAGGAGTAAGATGTTCTACTATTGGTTTTTCTGTTTTTTTAATCGGAATCGCCATCACTTTTTGAAAATAATATATGCCGGATGGCATTTCTCCCTGAACATATCTAAAAAAAGAATGAATTGCTGCCAGTCTTTGATTTCTAGTCGAAATACTGCATTTTCTCTCTTTTTCAAGCCAGTTTAAAAAATCAGATACTAAATTACTTGAAAGAATTTCAAGAGTAATGTGTTCAGGTTTAATGTTTTCAATATCCTGGCAATACTTTAAAAGCAGTTTAAATGTATCGCGATAGGAAAGAATAGTATTTTTACTGGCATTTTTTTGTCCTGATAAATAAACAGTTAAAAAATCGGTAAGATATCTTGCAAAGTCAGTCGGCTTCATTGATATCACCTGTTAAATCTGGGATTAAATCAGGATATACTGTTTCAAGTTTTAAAGTAATATCTGGAAAAACATCAGCAGTTAACCGCAGGTAATATGCTGTTTCTTTAAAAGAATCATGGCCAAGATAAGTTCTAAGTATGGGAAGATAAACCATTAAATCTTTCCCCTCTTCCGACCATTTTTTCAGACAGTGAACACAAAAGGTATGTCGAAAATCATGAATTCTTGGGCCGTGCCCCTTGCCACCGTGTGATATACCCGCCTGCCAGAGAAACTTCCGAAAATTCTTGTAGACGTTCCCGAGAGTCATTGGTTTTTTGTCTAAAGCGGGAAAGTAATAATCATCCGGATTTGAATTCTGGTGCACATTAGCAGAATATTTCAGGCATCTTTTTGTAACAGAACTTGATATTGGGACTAAACGACTGTTATCTTTTTTTGAATTGTTAATTGTCAGGATTCCATTACTTAAATCAACATCACCAACTTTTAATAATCGTGCTTCTGACACTCTGAGTCCACAGATATAAATCAGGCGAAAAAAGACAGGCATAATCACGTGTCTCCAGGGAGCCTGGGAGTTGTAATGACAATTTTCTGTTTCTGCAAAAAATTGTTTCAGCTCTTTATCTGTATAGATATGGGGTACATACTGACTCTCCACAGGATAAAAACCTTTAGGAATAATGTATGCCTCAATTCCAATATTATCAAGATAGTTGCTGAACTGACGAATAATAGAGGCTCGCCCACACTGAGTTGCCTGGGATTCATAAGACTTTTTGCTGCACCAGTCCAATACTATTGCTCTGGTTAATGTTGTTGCAGAACTATAATGTTTTTTCGTAAAAGTATCAAATCGCTTAAGATGTTTTGCCTCTGTAATATATTTGTAGCCGATAGATTGCTTTAAATCGACATGGTTTTTAATATGCTTAGCAAAAGGACCAGTATAATTAATTTCAGTCATTGTAATCGTCCCCCTTTAAATTAAGAGGACATTGCTTAAGTTTTTTAATATCCACTTTCAGATATACGGCAGTTGATTCTGTATCAATATGCCCCAGTATATCAGAAATTACTGGTAGAGGAGTATCGCTCTCTAACAACATACCAGCCAAGGTGTGACGAAGAGAATGCATTCCTGTCTTCTTTTTCAAAGTGGGAAGATGGGCAATTCTCATATATTTCTTGATCATTTGATTTAAATGATCTCCTTCTGAAAAAGGAAGAAACGGAGCAATATGCCGTATGAAAAGCGTTTTGGTGTCTACTCTGGGACGACCATATTTTAGATAGTCTATCACAGCCCAGCCAACATCTGCTGTTAATGGAAGGCTTAATGTTGTTCGTGTTTTTGACTGTATAAATACTAACTTTCTTTCTTCCCAGTGGAAGTTATCTATAGTTAGATTTTTAATATCACTGGATCTTAAACCGAGTCGACAGGCTAGAAGTATGATCGCATAATCTCGTTTTCCCATAGGGTTACCACGATCGATAGCTTTTATTAATTTTTTTAAATCTTCTGCTGTCCAGGTAGAAGGAATTCGAGTTTGTTTCCTTGCCTGTACCATAGGCATTTTAGTCGAAAAGTCAGTATTAATTTTTTCATTTAAATACAAAAATTTAAAAAAAGCGCGTAAAGAACAAATAATCTGTTCAATTGTTTTGTAGGTGTAACCTGCCAAAGTTTTAATATAGTTGTTTATTAATTGTAAATTCATTTCTCTGCAGGAATCAAGGTTCTGTGATATTACATAATCTAAAAATCGGGCAGTTTGTTTAACATAATGATTAATAGTAACCGAAGAGTAGTCTTTATCAATACAATATTGTTTAAACTGCTGGTTAATTTTAATAAAATATGGATCTGTAAGAAGCTCTTTATGCTTGTAGTACCTGCGCAAAATAGTATGATGTAATTGAAAATCACCAATCATTCTTATGATTCTTAAGTTTTGAACTTCTGACTGAGTAAGAGTTCCATTAAAATCTTTTTCGAGCAGGTTAAAATATTTCTCAATAAATTCTATGCCCAGTTTTTCTGAGTAATATACCTGCCCCTTAGACTCAGCAAACTCTGTTAGCTTGTGCCAGCGATTTCGGTAAAATTTCATGCTACCTTCTGTATATCCAAGTCTGAGCATTTCTTTTTCAAGTTCTTGAAGCAGCACTTTCAATGGTTTGTTTTGCATATTAAATGCCTCCCAAAAATGATATTTAGAGCTATTAACTCTTACTATCATTTTGCGGCATTATGCAAAGTAAATCAACTAGAATTATTGGAATATAAGCAGTTTTTGTATTTGCTTAGCATAATAACTTTCTTTGCATAAGGAGGTTTATGCAAAGCTTAGCATAAACCTCCCTGAGGTGTCCCCTTAGTTGTCTTTTTAATTCCTTCATCTGTCATGACACCAGCTGTCAGCCACGACTTAATCATTCTTAAAACCCAGCCATCATTAATACGCTGAGTTATGAAGTCCAACAAAAGGTCTTGATCTATATTATCAAAGTATCCTTTGATATCAGCATCAACCACCCATTTATAGCCCTGCTTTTTATATTCTTCTATCTTATCTATTGCCTCGTGTGCCGATTTATTTGGTCTAAATCCAAACGAACAGTCCATGAATATCTTCTCAAAGATAGGCTCCATTACTCTTTTAACAGTACTTTGCGCTATTCTGTCCTTAACCGTTGGTATCCCAAGCGGTCTTTTCCTTCCATCACCTTTAGGGATGAAAACTCTTAGTACTGGTTTCGGTTGATATCTTTCTTCTTCGAGTTGACGTCTTAACTCTCTCATTTTGGTTTTGTAATTATCCTTAAATTCTTCTATGCTTCTGCCATCAACCCCAGCACTACCTTTGTTTGAAATCACCTGTTGAGCTGCACGGTGCATATTCATCTTATCAAGAATTTTATCCTTTAATGTATAGTAGGTGCGTATTATTATCACCTTACTTCCCTCACAACTTACCAGTCTTACTCCTTAAATATTAAAGCTCAGTTAATCCTTATCTTCATAATATTACTGACCGCGTCTCTAGGTTTAACAACCAATCGCTCCCTCCAGTATATTACTACTCAAGTGATAGTGTTACTGATATACCAAAGCTTCAGATTATGTTTTCTCATCCACCTCTCCATTATCAGTCCCTTTAGTCTTGAACTAAAGTTTAAACTATTCAAATCAACTCGCCACTCATATTTAGTTTCGAACTTCAATAACGTAGATATCCTTTGCTCAAGTTGTCTTTATCCTCCTGTCAGTTACCTAACTATCATAGGGACAACTGTCATCACTACTATGATATCATCTGATTCCTACAATGGCTTCACTTTGATTTTCCCTTCGGGTTATATCTCGGTTTATTCCAGCAGTTTTGCTGAAAACCACTGTAGACCTCCTCCGGTCAACTATTCTGTCTTACTATCATTCCAACCCTAATCACACCTGTA
>CAZPTO010000301.1:0-5025 GCA_964589155.1 uncultured Bacteroidaceae bacterium
CATGTGGTATTTTAAAAGCAATTCAATACCTTTATATATTATTTTCGGAGAGAGGCAACAACCGGGTCCAAATCGAGCTTATGCGCTCGCCGAAGCAGGACAAAATAACTTACAAGTAGAATAAAATACAAATCAAATAATTATTAATCACGGCTTTAAATGATTCACAGCTATGAAATTCAGGAAACTGGGGAAAACAGGATTTAAGGTATCAGAGATCTCACTTGGAACATGGCAGGTGGGAGGTAAATGGGGATCTGGTTTTGACGATGAACATGCATACAGGATCCTGAATACAGCTGTTGACAACGGGATCAATTTCATTGATACTGCCGATGTGTATGAAGCGGGAATGAGTGAAAAGGCCGTGGGAAGGGTAGTGAGGTCGCGCTCCGAGCAGATATATGTTGCGACCAAATGTGGCCGGCGGCTTCAACCGCATGTGAATGAAGCTTATACCCCGGAAGTGCTTGAGAAACATGTGGACGATTCGCTCCGTCGTACCGGATTGGAAACCCTGGACCTGATCCAGCTGCATTGTCCGCCTACCGAAGTTTATTACCGCCCGGAGATCTTCGAGCGTTTCGAGCGGATGAAGAAAGCAGGCAAGATCCGGAACCTGGGCGTGAGCGTGCAGAAGGTTGAGGAGGCGCTCAAGGCGATCGAATATGATAATGTCTCCACGGTCCAGATCATCTTCAACCTCTTCCGGCAGCGTCCGGCTGAACTGTTTTTCGGTGAAGCGTCCCGCAGGGATGTCGGGATCATTGTCCGCGTGCCCCTGGCCAGCGGACTGCTCACTGGAAAATTTTCTTCAGAAAGCACATTCGGGGAAGGTGATCACCGGAAATTCAACAGGAATGGCGAGGCCTTTGACAAAGGGGAGACTTTTTCAGGTATTGACTATGCACTGGGCCTCAAAGCAGTGAATGAATTGAAGCAAATGTTCCCGGGAATGGAAAACCTGGCCCCGGTGGCACTGCAATGGATCCTGCAGTTCAATGAAGTGAGCTGCATCATTCCCGGGGCATCAAAACCTGAGCAGGTGCTGTCCAACCTTTCGTTGTATGACCAGGAGGGACTTGGTGAAGACCAGGTTCATGCAATGAACCAGGTCTATGAACAATACATTAAGGAACAGGTGCATCATCGGTGGTAAAAAAATTACTTGAAAATTCAAGGCCCTGGTGGACCCGGTACTTCATTATTATGCAAAGTGGTACAGGTCCATCATCATAAGGGAAGTGACAGAATGTCAAATCCGCCGGATCCTTTTGATGATCAGTGCGCCTGACTGCTGACCAATACTTTATTGCTCCAGTTGTTGCAGTACTTCAACAACATTATTACTGTCTTCAGTTGCATTCACATCGGAAGACTTATATACCACCCTGCCATCTTTGTTGATTACGAAAGTCCAGCGTGAGGTGGTAACATTCCTGGTGAGTGTGTACAGGTTGTTTTCCACTTCTCTTTCGATCGATCTTTCACCGCTTTTCACCGGTACGCCGAACATGGCAGCAATTTCTCCTTCTGGATCTGAAAGCAGGGTAAAATTGAGGTCATGGGCACGCTTGAACAGTTCCAGGTTCTTCACCTCATCACCACTTACACCAACCACCTCTGCATCGAGCGCAGTAAGATCCTCTTTCGAATCCCTGTAGGCACATGCCTGCTTGGTACAGCCACCTGTCATGGCAGCAGGATAGAAATAGACCACCAGGTTCTTGTTCCCGATGACATGTTTGGACTTCCATTTCTTCCCATTGTCTGCTTTTGCAGAAAAGGTTTTCACCCGGTCACCAACTTCCAGTACGGAAGTCTGGGCAAAGGATGGTACGATTATCATAATGGACAGGATGCAGATGATGACCGGTGCTTTGATGTTCATGGCAGTATTTTTTACGTTATCCCTGGCGGCGATGGTTCAATTTCTGACAATATTAGTATAAACCCCAATAAAAACCATAGATATTAACAAGTTGGCTTCCCTGTTGTTTTGTTTTTATTCAAAACATCGTGTTAAAAGAAGAATTTGTACATTGTGGTAATTGCGGGAAAAAAATATTTAACACTATGCGTTATAACTGTGCCTTAACAACCGATTGTATCATTTTTAAAGGAGAATCCGCAGTGCTGATCCGACGGAAAAACCCGCCTTTCAGGGGCAGCTATGCGTTGCCGGGAGGGTTTGTAGATGAAGGGGAGACTGTTGAAGCCGCCTGCGCCCGTGAGGCAAAGGAGGAGACGGGACTTGATGTAAAGCACCTGGTATTTGTGGGGGTATATTCAGCCCCCGGACGTGATCCCAGGGGACGTACTGTATCCTGTGCTTTCCTTGCAGAAGCAGATCTTGCAGACCTGCAGGCAGGAGATGATGCTGCCGAAGCTGAATTGGTAAGCAACTGGCAAGAAGAGAACCTTGCCTTTGATCACATGAAGATCCTGCAGGACGCATGGGCAATCAGGAAAAATTTGCGATAAAGGGTGCAGGTAGGTTAAGATGTGGGTAAAGGTTCAGCTAACCTGTAGATTCATAACCAGTTGGGCCTTGGGAGAAGGACCTTTCAGGCTTTTTGAAAAAAAACAGCCAAAGTGTAAAAAATGACCAGCCCAAAGGTTAAAAATACTGTCGCTCTTGCGGTTTCCACCGGAAAACCGGATATTTACTTCAGGATTTTTGCATTTTTCACTAATAACGTATTGATATGAAGCTTCACGGGAAACACACATCATTCACATTTACTATTACATTTTTAATGATTTCAGTTTTGCTCATCGGGTGCAAACAAGGAAATGCCTCCGGTCACACTGCATTGTTCGGGGGCAACAAGCTTCAGCAAGAGGTCAGGGACAACTATTTGAACTTTTGTGCGGGTTGTCATGGTGTGAACCTCGAAAAATTCGACAAGAGTGACTGGATGTATGGGGACAATGACGAAGCTGCGTTCAACAGTATCAAGTTCGGACGTGAGGATATCGGCATGCCGGGGTTTGAGGCGGCATTCACAGACAAAGAGATCAAAGCCCTGGCGCAATATGTGCGCTCGGCTGTTCCTGAAGAGACGGTTTCCGGGGGTGCTGCACTCGCCGCAGAGAGCGTGGTTAAGACGCAAAAACAGAGTTTTATTATCGATACAGTAGTGACCGGGCTGGACATACCCTGGGGAATGGAATTCCTGCCCAACGGCGATATGCTGATTGCCGAGCGGGCTGGTATCCTGTACCGTTTTTCGAATGGAGAAAAATCAGTGATCACCGGGTTGCCCCCGATCCTTGCCAGGGGACAGGGTGGATTGCTCGACCTCCGGCTGCACCCGGATTATCAAGAGAACGGCTGGTTGTATTTCTCCTATTCACAGCCTTCGGATGACGATCCCCGTATTGGATGTACAGCGGTGATGCGTGCGAAGCTATCCGGGAACATGCTGGTCGACAAAGAGGTGATCTTCGATGGTATACCGGACTCCAGGAAAGGACAACACTGGGGATGCAAATTGCAATTCGACAAGGAAGGATATTTATGGTTTGGTGTGGGAGATCGTGGAAATCGTGATGAAAATCCACAAACGCTGGAAAACCATGCCGGGAAAATACATCGCCTTCATGACGATGGTTCTATCCCGGAGGACAATCCTTTCGTGGATACACCCGGTGCTATGCCTTCCATTTATTCTTACGGTCACCGGAACCCGCAGGGCACGACCATGCATCCCGAAACCGGCGAGATCTGGGAATCGGAACATGGTCCCAGGGGCGGGGACGAACTGAACCTGATCGAGAAGGGTAAAAACTACGGATGGCCGGTGATTTCCTACGGGATCAACTACAACGGCACGAAATTCACAGATATCACCCACAAGGAGGGGATGGAGCAACCAGTCATCTACTGGGATCCGTCCATTGCTCCCTGTGGCATGACCTTCGTCGACAGCGACCGCTACCCGGGCTGGAAAAACAATATCCTGATCGGTTCCCTCCGGTTCAAGTACGTGGAGCGGGTGGAGCTCAACGGACATGAAGTCGTTGGCCAGGAGAAACTGCTGGAAGGGATCGGCCGCGTCAGGAACGTAGAGGTCAGCCCGGACGGATTTATCTATGTCGCCATGGAGACCCCGGGCTTCATCGTGAAACTGCTGCCGGTGAATTAATCTCCCGGATCGATAGACCGTTTCATTGTAAATGAGATGTATGCAGACCGGTTTTGATGCAGTTTTTAAAATAAATGTGGAAGATTAACCTCTCATCGATGTAAGGTACTTCACCAATAGCGTCACCGATCCGAGGATCAGTCCTGCATCCAGGGTTACGCCCAGTTTGAAGACGCCGAACAATTCATAGAAAAGTCCGGCGACGATCAATACGAGGTTGACCGAAGAAAGTCCAAATCCGATGTATATTGACCGGAAACATACACCCAGGAGGCAACCTTCTGCCCTGCTTTTTCATCCCTTAGATATACTGAACAGTATGAAACAGCGCCCGGCAACAGTTAAAATCATTTATTGACATTACTGTAATATGCTTAATTGAAAGCAGCAGTGGGACCTGGTATTGCATTGAGGCAGCCTGGTGATTAGAAAAATGCTGAGGCGCATATATTTAAGAATCCAGACTATGGCGTTGATCAGGCGGTATTTTTAGTATTTTTATACACAGAGGGTTCAAAAGGAAGGGAGGAACACCTATGAAAAAATCTTTACTCTTCATTGTTTTGGTGGCCATGGCATCCACCAGTCTATATGCGCAGGGCTGGGTAAAAAGTTTTGGGAATACGCAGGGTAACACAGAAATCGCAGGTGTCGCCACAGATACGGAAGACCATGCCATCATCGCAGGAACCTTTTCTTCGGAAAAACTGGAAATAGATGCATCCAATACGCTGAATAACAACGGTATAAATGATGTTTTTCTTGTAAAATATGATTCGGCCGGCAACCTGGTGTGGAAGCTTTCCTTTGGCGGGGAAAAAGAGGAATATGTCAACGGGATCTGCCTGGACGATGAAGGTAACATTTATATCAC